>JAAHGR010000229.1 GCA_010672425.1 Symploca sp. SIO2E6 | reverse complement strand
GGAGCCTTGGAGCCTCGGAGCCTTAGGCTTGTGTTGATTCAATTCTTTAATCCAAAATCTAAATAAATCTAAAATCTAAAATCTAAAATCTAAAATAGTTTCTCAAGAGTAATGAGTAATGAGTAATAAGTAATGAGTAATGAGCGCCTGACGGCGAGTTCAAAGTTCTTGCATTGATGGAATCGCTGAAAAAGAATGCGGAAAGTAGTAATATCAAGGGATGCAGACATCCTGTTGTCATTATTCCCAATTCCCAATTCCCAATTCCCAATTCCCAATTCCCAATTCCCTGTTCCCAATTCCCAATTCCCAATTCCCGATTCCCGATTCCCGATTCCCAATTCCCAATTCCCAATTCCCAATTCCCAATTCCCAATTCCCTTAACCACAACTTATCCAAATGATTACTCCGAGTTAATCCAAGATACCAGGTATTTCGCTATGCTAGCCTGGAAAACCCCTAAACTTGCTTTTAGAACCCTCGCACCTAATTATCCTTATGACACGAGTATATGATTTGTTCCTTCAAGGTGGTCCTGTGATGTGGCCTCTTTTAGGATTATCAGTAATAGCCATCTCCTGTGCTTTAGAAAGAGCCTGGTTTTGGTTCCGGCTGTTGACGAAAGAAGACCGCATTGTCCATGATGTACTAGAAGCCGCACGTTATGACTTGAGGGAAGCTGCTAAAATCGCAGACTATGCTCAATTTTTACCAATTGGTCGTTTTCTGCTGGCTCCTTTAAGATTAAGGCAACCGACTCCTGAAACCTTCCGTCTAGCGATGGAGGCTGCGGGGGATAAGGAGTTTATTCAGATGCGTAAAGGCGACAAAATGCTGGAGACAATCATCGCAGTTGCTCCCTTGTTAGGTTTATTAGGTACGGTAACCGGTCTAATTGGCACTTTCAACAATCTCAATATTGGTGGGGGAGGTTCAACTGCCGATGCCTCACAAGCAGCCGCTGGTATCGGGGAAGCACTCCTAACTACCGCCGCTGGTATGATGGTAGCAATTATTGCTTTACTTATCTTTCGGACACTAATAACTTTACAGGCACGACAAATGGACTACTTTACAGAAGTAGGGAGTGAACTAGAACTTATTTATCGTCAAGTTTGGTACGAACCCTTTGTAGAGCAAAGAAATGCTTATGAGTCTTTGCCTAGTAGTCAAGAGTATGATACTAGACCGATTGAAGGGTAATGAGTAATGAGTGATGAGTAATGAGTGATGAGTGATGAGTAATGAGTGATGAGTAATGAGTAATGAGTAATGAGTAATGAGTGATGAGTAATGAGGTCAACTCACTGTTCCCAATTTGACCTTCTCCATTCTCCATTCTCCATTCTCCATTCTCCATTCTCCATTCTCCATTCTCCATTCTCCATTCCCAATTCCCAATTCCCAATTCCCAATTCCCAATTCCCATAATTTATGCGCTTTAAAAAACAACAAGGTTCTTCAGTACCAGAAGTTAATCTTATACCACTGCTCGACGTACTAATGTCCGTTTTGACATTTTTCATCATTGCTTCTATGAGCTTAACCAGCCAGAAGTTGGCTGGTATTAGCCTACCAGGTGCTGGTTCTGGCGTCAGTGAGCAGCAAACTCCAGAACAGTTGGTTGTGGGATTGGACAAGCAAGGTAAGCTTTTGCTCAAAGGTGAGACTATTACTAATGCCGATTTGGCCAAGGAAATGAGCTCATTTTTGGCAAAAAATCCTCAAGGAGCCGTAATTTTGAAAGCAGACAAGGAATTGCCTTACCAAGAAGTTGTCAAAGTTTTGAAAGAAATGGGTAAGCTGGGAGGCAATCGCGTATCTTTGTCAATTACGAAAAGTTAGTTAGAGATTTTTATAACTTAGGAGTGCTTGTCCAACAATTTTTGAAACAAGCTTTCGGATGCCCAGAAGGATGTATTCTGAAGACATTGGACAGCAACAGGTAGATCAATAAGTTCCAATGTTGCTGCTCGATCCAGAATTCCTAGAGTACCTGAGATTGTGATTCCTTTTTCTGTGGCAGCGCGACGTGCCTTCATATCATCTAGTAAAATTAAATCTGCATTGAGTTCTTGAGCAAGGAGAATGGCTGCACGTTCCCCAGGATCAAGTAGATCAACAATTGCATCTGAAGGCTGGTTGACAGGCTTAATTTTAAGCCAATTGGGTGGAGTTGCAATCCAAGTTTGGACAGGTGAGGGAGCAGAGGTATCAGACAGTTCATGGTAAACTGCTTGAGGAATGACTATTTGATCGAATAGTTCAGGTAAAAGGTTAATATGATTAATCAGGATAAGGTAGTTGATCGGGGAGGTATCAGAAACAATCATCATTCCTTTGCTAAAACATTGCCAATTGCCTGGGCGTCCTGATCTAGGTCATCTTCAGTGTAAGGTAAGTAAGCTTTTTCGCGTTTGAGGAATTCGTAAGTCTCCCAACGAGATGAGAGGTTAAGCATTCGACGGACTTGAGCAGCTCCAATGCATCCTCGGCGATAGTTATCTGCTGCAATGAGTTCCAAAATTCTGCGGGAACGGGAGATGTTATTAGGTGGTAATTGATTGACAATGTCGTCAGGAAGTTCGATTGTGATTTGCATGATATAATTACCAACAGATAAGATGTGACAATTACAAGAGGTTAGTTGTTGTCTAGATATCATATAGCAATTCTCGCATCTGTGAGGTACATCTCCTATTCCTAATTCGCCAAAGTAATAATTAGTTTAGAAAAAAAATTAAGAATTGTATATAATCGATTGTTTTCTCAAGAAACAGCTGATAACTTATTATAAGTGTGAACGCTTTGGTTAAGCTAATACACAGTCACTAAACGATTAACTTGAAAGCACGAGGTAATAACATGTCTAATAACACACAAGAGCAATCCAACGCTCAAGCAGTACCATTCTTCGCTCGCTTCTTAGAATCACAAGGCTCTGAAGCAGTAGAAGGTCCTGAGACTCGTAAGTATCCTTCTGATTCAGAAGAGGTGACTACCCACAAGTATCCTTCTGACGAAGAAGATGGTTATTAAGTTTTAAATGCAGGAAGAACTTGCTCAGCAATTACCAAGTGCAATTATCGAGCACAATAACGGAGTAATTCCAATAACTTAAAATTGCTCTGGATAGCGCGATCAAGTAGCCTTCATGGTATCCATCAAGATGGCAAAGATCGCGCTTTTCCTCAAATTATCAAAAGAAAAAATTTTATGGCTCAGTCCGGTAACATTATTTTATTGATTACCCACAGTGGTGATTTTTTCACTATAGATAGGGTAGCAGAAGCCATATCAAAAAAAGGGGCGCGACCAGTTCGCTTCGACACAGATAAATTTCCCCTAGAAGTGCAACTAAAGGCGCAGTTTGATAAATCTGGGAGCAGTCATAGACTTGAATATGGCTCCTATTCGATTAGCACAGAAGAAGTGCAAGCTGTGTGGATGCGGCGTATTTGGACACCAGATCTCGGTCAAGAACTCGATCCCCAATTCCAAGAAGCTTGCATTAGAGAATCCCAAGCAACTTTGTCTGGTTTCTGGGATAGCCTCAGAGGTGCTCGTTGGGTAGATGATTTAGGGCGGATAACAACTGCAGGAAATAAGCAGCGTCAACTACGGGTAGCCTCTGAAGTAGGTCTGAGTATCCCCCAGACTCTAATCACCAATAATCCTGAGGAAGCACGGGAGTTTTTCCAGCAGGTGAAAGGGAAAATGGTGACCAAACTATTAACTGCTCTTTCTCATAGCATGGAATATACTTCTTTTTTCTTGTATACCAGTGCCGTTAAAGAAGAAGACTTAGCTGATGCTGGCTCACTACGCTATTGTCCGATGGTTTTTCAAGAGGAAATTCCCAAGCAATTGGAACTGCGGGTTGTGTTTGTTGAGGGAAATTTATTTGTGGGGGCCTTAGATGCTTCTGTTTATAGAAAATCCAAAGTTGATTGGCGTAAACCTGGTATTGAAGTTGGTGCGTGGCAGCACCATGAGATTCCTGATGAAATAGTTGCTCGGATTAAAGCACTGATGGCTAAGTTGGGGCTGCTCTTTGGAGCCTTAGATTTCATCCTTACACCATCAGGAGAATATGTGTTTTTGGAAGTTAACCCCGTAGGCGAATGGGGAATGTTAGAGCGAGACTTGGAACTCCCCATTGCTAATGCGATCGCAGAAGCTCTTATTTACCAGTAATCTGTTAACAACTAACTATTAACGACTAACCACTTATGACAGCATTAATAATCACTTTTAGCCAAGACAACGAGAGCATTCCCCTAGTCATCGAAGCAATTGAAGCCAAAGGAGGAAGAGCATTTCGCTTTGACACAGATAGATTTCCCACGGAAGTAAAGCTAGATATTTACCAAGGTAATCCCGAACGGGTAATTATTACCGATGGTGAACAGAAGCTGGATTTGAGTGAAGTCTCCTCCGTTTGGTATCGACGGATGCGCTACGGCAAGAAAATGCCCGAAACCATGGACAAGCAATACAGAGATGCTTCAATCAAAGAATGTCGCGTCACTGTTAGGGGGATGATTGCCAGCATCAAGGGATTTCACTTCGACAAAATGGCTAATGTCGATCTCGCTAACAATAAGCAACTACAGCTTCAAGTTGCACGAGAGGTTGGTCTGTTTACTCCTCGTACCCTAACCACAAACAATCCAGAAGCAGTCAAACAATTTGCCTCAGAATGTCAGGAACAGGGCATAGTTACAAAAATGCTTTCTTCCTTTGCCATTTATGACGATCAGGGAGAAGAATTCGTTGTTTTCACAAATCCAGTCAAAGATGAGGATCTAGAGAATCTGGAAGGACTAAATTTATGCCCGATGACCTTTCAGGAAAAAGTGCCCAAAGCCCTAGAGTTACGGACAATTATTGTGGGAAATCGTGTATTTACCGCTGCAGTGGACTCCCAGAGCTTGGAGGGGTCTACTTACGATTGGCGAAAGGAGGGCAGAGCCTTAGTAAAGTCTTGGCAACGTTACGATTTGCCCGAAGATGTCGAAAAAAAGCTGCTCAAACTGATGGCTTATTTTGGCTTAAACTATGGAGCAATTGATATTATCCTCACACCTGATGGTCGGCACGTATTCCTTGAAGTTAATCCAGTAGGGGAGTTTTTCTGGTTGGAGCTGTTTTCACCTAATTTTCCAATTTCTCAAGCCATTGCTGACATATTACTACCATCCCCTTAACTCACCATTAACCATTAACTATTAAAGATGAAAGCTGATGTAATCGGCCAAGTTACCGATAATGATGCAGAGGCATTACAGAAAAAAACAGAAAGAGCCAATTTGTTCAAGCGCCTATTTAGATATGGTTGGCAGCATAAAACCCCATTTTTATTGGCAATATTCTTAACTATTTGTGCTTCATTTATTAATTTCTTCATCCCCCAAGTTAATCGCTATGTTATTGATGTAATTATTCCCGAAAAACAATTTAATATGTTGCCTTGGGTAGGAGTATTGATTCTATCAATGACTCTAGTGGCAGGAGCTCTACTCTTTTTTCAATTATATGCAATAAAACTATTTGGCCAAAAAACAATTAATAGCCTGCGTACAGATTTATACGAACATATTCAACATCTATCAATTAGTTTTTTTGAAAACCAACGCACAGGCGAATTAATGTCACGCTTGGCAGGAGATGTAGATATAGTTGGTAACTTAGTTTCTGCTAATTTAATTGCCATCTTAATAGATAGTTTTGCTTTTATCGCTGTTTTTATTTATATCTTTGTCAGTAATTGGCCTCTGGCAGTCATGATTGCCATTACTTGGCCTTTAATTATTTATCTTTTGCAATTTTCTCAGAAAAGGCTAGAAACAATTTTTAGTGAGGCAATTCAGAAATCAGATCTAATCAGTAATCACTTACAAGACACTATAGCAAACATTAAAATTATCAAATCTTTTGGTAACGAGCAGTATGAAATCAAGCGGTTTGCTGAATTTAGTCGTGACTATATGGAGACCAACCTTAAAGCAACTAAGTTGTGGTCGATATTTGTACCCATAATCAATACCCTCAATGAACTGGGGAATTTAATCACATTAGTCTTTGGTGCTTGGGGGGTGATGGTTGGGAAGCTTACAATTGGTGAATTGGCAGCCCTTTTAACCTATGTTAGTCTTTTGAATCGACCTATTAATCGGTTTAATGGGTTGGTGGATTTAATCCAAAGGGCAATGGTAGCAGCACAAAGAATATTTGTAGTCTTAGATACTGAACTGGAAGTTAGCGAGAAAGAAAACGCTATTGAGCTCAAATCAGTACAAGGTAATCTCAGATTTGAAGAAGTAAGTTTTGCTTATCAAAACAACGAGTCAGTTATACATAAGTTAAACTTAGACATTAAACCAGGAATGTCCGTAGCATTAGTGGGTTCTTCTGGTGCAGGAAAAAGTACCATTGCTAAAATAGCAGCACGTTTTTATGATCCTCAAAAGGGACGAGTTTTGCTTGATGGACACGATTTGCGAGATGTGAGCTTAAATTCTTTGCGATCGCATATTGGCATTGTTCCCCAAGAAACATTACTGCTCTACGGCACAGTGCGAGATAACATCGCTTACGGTAAGCTAGATGCTACAGATGAAGAGATTGAAGCAGCGGCAAAAGCTGCTAATGCCCATGACTTTATCATGGGTTTTTCTGATGGTTATCAATCTATTGTTGGCGAGCAAGGTGTGAAACTATCAGGAGGACAGAAGCAGCGTATCGCAATCGCCAGAGTTTTGCTCAAAAATCCCCAAATTGTCATTTTAGATGAAGCAACTTCGGCATTAGATTCTGAATCAGAACAACTTATTCAAGAATCGGTTAAACAGCTTTTTCAGGGACGCACTAGCTTGGTTATTGCTCATCGACTCTCCACCATCTATCATGTCGATTCAATTGTGGTTATTGAAAAAGGTGAAATTGTGGAAACAGGAACTCATGCAGAATTAATCGCTCAAGAAGGAAGGTATGCCTATCTCTATGGGCTACAATTTTCTGAAACAGGGAAATGATGACTTGCGGTAAAGTTATTGAATCCCCTGCCTTTAATCATAACTTCTGTTTACAGCTGAGAATCACCAACCACCAATAACTAATGCGATTTAAAAATAAACAAACCGGGCCATCGATGCCATCAATTGACCTGATCCCGATGCTGAATGTGATGATGGCAGTCTTGGCATTTTTTGTCATGCTCACTACTACTTTAACTAACGAGCAAGGGGTAGATATCCAATTGCCCAATAGCAGTGGTGAAGAGGAAACTGAGACTCAGCAAGAACCACAAGATTCGTTGGTTGTCAAGTTAAACCCCGAAGGGCAAATCGTGATCCAGGAACAAACTCTAACTTCAGAGCAGTTAGTTGGTCAAATAAAAGCTTACTTACAACAAAACGATAAAGGGACTGTTCAACTAGTAGCAGATCCCCAGGCTCCTTATGAAAAAGTTGTCCAGTTACTAGGAGAAATGAAGGCAGTAGGCAGCGATCGCGTTTCTCTGGGAATCGAAGGTGACTAAATTATCTTAACCCAAGTTGCTGGTTCTTAGCTTAATCTTGTTAGATCTCCCTCCCATCGCCCTTAATAAGGGGGAAGCCAGATTTTTGGCTGAAAGCTAGAACACCGATTCAGTCATCCTAGAACACCAATTCAGTATTCCTAGAAACCGGGTTTCTGGCAAGAATAACAACTCTCATATTAGCATTTCTCCCAAAGAAACCCGGTTTCTGAATCGGTGTTCTAGACTAA
This sequence comes from Symploca sp. SIO2E6, assembly GCA_010672425.1. GTDB lineage: Bacteria > Cyanobacteriota > Cyanobacteriia > Cyanobacteriales > Coleofasciculaceae > Caldora. Next base: position 2,899 of record JAAHGR010000229.1, on the reverse strand, counting down.
ACCCGGTTCCGGGAAAAGGTGATTAGTAAATGTGTAGGGGCGGGTTCGCCTAAAACTTGGCAATAAGAGCGATAATTTAACTAAACCCGCCCCGGCTGATACAGCAGTTTGCTCTGCTATGCGGTACAGTGTTGATCCCCCTAAATCCCCCTTAATAAGGGGGACTGTTTGGAAGAGTGTACTTCGTTACAGCGCTTTGCGCTGTAAGACACCGATTGTCCCACCGGGGCGGGTTTAGGTAATTTGCTTGTCGATACCGAAAAATGGTAGGTGAACCCGCCCCTACGCCAATACTGCTCGGTTAATGGGAGATGGGGGAGACAAAAGGTGAGCTTAACCGAGCAGTAGGGAATTATAACTGTTTATCCTTTCCTTGATATAATCATGTAACCCACATTCCGCAACTACCTCACTTTGGTATAGTACCAATTAGTTTTTACGGGGATCTTCCTGAGACAAGATAATAACTGTTATTCGCTGACCCTGATCATCTGTCGCTGGAGCAAGAGTCACATAACTTTTAAATTTACTATTTTTGACTAAGTACAGGAGATTTCCCTTACCGTATTGACCCTCTTCAGATAACTTTTCAAATTTTTGATCTGCCTCAAGCTGTTTGTTCGATATTTGTAGTTGTTCATCTAAGCTTTTGGCAATATCCTTGGGAGTCACATCAGATGATCGTGTTTTTTTTGCACTGGTAAAATTAAAGATTTTGTCATCAAAAATATCTTTTTCGTTAAGTAAATTACGTTCTTCTTCTGAATCAAAATCTTCCAGATTATGTGTTTTTGCAATTTCTCCAATTGCTGTAGATATGTGACTAGAAAAAAAGAAATATTCACGATTATCTTCTATCTTAAGCTCCATTAATTCATTTAAACTGTATTCGTCAGATTCAAGATAGATCGCTATTTTCCCATCTTTAGATATCAAATGTAAATATTTGGTTTCGTCTCCTGAATCTGTTGAAACTTCATACACTTTAAAATCATCACTATTAGTCTTGGTTTTAGGACGACTGAAATCATCATTTGGCAGCAGTTCCTTCTCAAATTTTGCAGCTACAGTTTGTAAGTCATCTTCTGTATGAAAGATATAAGCAGCCTCTTCAAAGTCTTGACGTAATACAGCAGCAGAACCTGGTGTTGCACCTGGATAACGAGGGAATTTTTCAAAGAACTCTCTCGATGGATCTGGAATTTCGGAAGTTTGAGGCGGGTTATTTTTTGGTTGAGGCGATATCGGATTTTCCGGTGGCGGCGATTCCTGTTGATTGGAGGTTGGTTCAGGTTGATTAACCTCTTGAATGAGTTGTTGTTGCTGATGAGAATAAGGTGCTTGTTGAGATCCCGGCTCTTCTGGAATTAGCTGTTGTTGCTGATGAGAATAAGGTAGTTGTTGAGATCTCGGTTCTTGTGGAATTGGCCTTTGTTGCTGTTGAGAATAAGGTGTTTGTTGATATCTGGGCTCTTGATATCTAGAAGGGACAGTTGATTGTGGGATATTGGTAGTGGTTTGTCTTGGAGTTGACTGACTCCTCTGTAGGATGGGTTGAGTAGTAGGTTGCGGAGAAGATTGAGGAGAAGTCTCTGGAGACGGCTTGACAGCAGGAGGTAACTTGGTAATTTTGATTGCGTCCTCTTTTTTAGGAGGTTGAGCTTTGTTGGGGTCAAACGACGTAGGCAGCATGAGCACTAAAGCGTGTAACCCTAGGGAAATCAGCAGCATCGGACGAAATAACATTCGTACTGGAACCGGTAAGTTTTTGATGAATTGAGGTTGATTCATGGTAGGTGGCTGGAGGCAGATGGCTGGAGGTTGGAGGCAGAACCCACCCCTAACCCCTCCAAGGAGGGGAACCGGAGGCTGGAGGCTGGAGGCTGGAGGCAGATGGCAGTCCCGATGAAAAAATTCACTACCATGTATGAAAATTCCTCTCTCCGTGTCTCCGTGTCTCCGTGTCTCCGCGTCTCCGCGTCTCCGCGTCCCCGCGTCCCCGCGTCCCCGCGTCCCCGTGTCTCCCCATCCTCTTTTTCTTGCTTAAGAAACATTTCCTCGTTTGGTTCTAAAAGTAACATTAACATTTTCGTTGGATTGCTGGAGAACTAGTAAAGGGGTTGGCTTGGCCTTTTGATCCCAATCGATAGTGACAATGTGACCTTGAATAGTCGGTTGCCATTTATCATCATCGGAGCTGAGATACTTTTCAATACAGTCAATAATTTGATTAATCGTCATTGAGGTTGCCTGAGTAGGTAATTTCATCAATTTAACTTCAATGCGGAACAGTACTCGCTTAATTGGCTTACCCTGCCTTTCCGTTTCGTAGGTGACATCAAAGATTTCATCTACCTGACGTCCACTTACACTAGCAATACCAACAGCGCTTTTAGTTGCCTGAGTGGGTCGTAGTGCTATAGTGATTAACTGCTTGACTTGGATTTTAACTTGGTTGACAATAGTAAAATGAAAATCTTTGTCTTCCATCCGCATCCTCAGATAGTCTAGGTTGAATTCCCGCGAGTCAACCAAATCCGGATTGGTTTCCATTTTCCTGATCGTACTAATAGCTAACTTAAGCTTTTTTTTCAGATCCTTAGCTTTGTACTGCTCGATGCGGAGCTTTTTTTCCATCTTGTTGAGTTCGAGTTTGCCATACACTGCTAAACCAATGATCAGCAATACTAGTGCAAGGCAAGCAAATATCCAGATTTGACCAGAAGACTGGACCAGTGGATTGGTTTTAGTTGTTGTCGGCAAGGGTGAGGGTTGAGATGGCTCTGGTGTTTGAGCTAATGCAGACTTGACAAAAATGTTAGAGGTGGGCATAGTATCTTTCCTAATATCACTCAAGTTTGATGTTCATAATTTCTCCCGCAAGAGTATTCTACTGTTG
>JAAHGR010000228.1 GCA_010672425.1 Symploca sp. SIO2E6 | reverse complement strand
TGCTCAAGTACTGGCCATTGATGGTAATTTTGACACCTGCTTGGAAATTGTTCAGGAGATGGCCTTAAACTATCCTGTAACCTTAGTTAACTCAGTCAATCCTTATCGCTTAGAAGGTCAGAAGACAGCAGCCTTTGAAATAGTAGATACTTTGGGAAATGCTCCCGATTGGCTTTGTATCCCAGTGGGAAATGCTGGCAATATCAGTGCCTATTGGATGGGATTTTGTCAATACCATCAACAGGGAAAATGCGATCGCACTCCTCAGATGATGGGGTTTCAAGCAGCGGGTGCATCTCCCCTCGTCAGCGGTAAAATATTTCCCCATCCCGAAACGATCGCTACGGCAATTCGGATTGGTCACCCAGCTAATTGGGAGAAAGCGGTTGCTGCTCAACAAGATAGTCAAGGACAATTTAATAGCGTTACTGATGCAGAAATCCTGGATGCCTATCGTTTACTGGCATCCCAAGAAGGAATTTTCTGTGAACCAGCTAGTGCCGCATCTGTGGCTGGCTTATTGAAAGTAAAAGATCAAGTACCCACAGGAGCAACAGTGGTCTGTGTACTTACCGGCAATGGCTTGAAAGATCCAGATACAGCAATTGAACATAGTGATAACCAATTACAAGAGGTTAAATCTACAACTGAGGCAGTTGCTCAGGCGATGGGAATGGGGAATGGGGAATAGGGAATGGGGAATGGGGAATAGGGAATGGGGAATTGGGAATTGGGAATTGGGAATTGGGAATTGGGAATTGGGAATTGGGAATGGAGAATTGGGATTTCTGCCTTGCAGCCTTGCAGCCTTGCAGCCTTCTGCCTTGCAGCCTCCAAAACACTAGCTCTTAATTTCTGACTCCGGCTGGGAACCCTCAGTCCTCCGTTCCTTAGCTAACTGGTCGATGGTGTCTCCGATAACAGCAGTTAAGCTTTTACGGGTTTGAGCGTGATTAGCCTGCTCAGTTTTTAGTGCCTCGGCTAAGCGATCGCTCTCTAGCATTACTTCTTTGAGCTTAACTCTTAATTCTACCACAGTTTGCAGCTTATTAAGCTCTTCCTCGATGACGGAAGTTGCTTCTGCTGTATCCGACTGTAGTTTGGCACTCTCCCCCTGTAGTTGCCAGATTTGAGCTTTGAGGTTTTCAATTTCTTGTTGAGCCAGTCGTGCTTCAGTTCGGCGTTGCTGTGCCTCAGTATTGTATAGTTGACGCCAGTTAGCTGCACTTTCATCGGCTGCATCGCGATCGCGAATGCTGTCTGCTAGTTGTTGTTTGAGCTCCTTGATTTGGGTTAACCACTGTCTAACATCATTGCTCATGGAAGAGTGCTCCTCATCTGTATCTGTTGCTCTCACTGAATCTAACTCCAAGATTCTCTTGTGTCGCTTTGATTAGTGACCACTGCTGATAAGTCAATTGTCTATAATTTGGCAGATTAATGTAAGGAGGTTGCCACCAAACTCAGCAAATCATGCTATCTGCTCGTGCTTTCCGTTTTTATCGTTTCTGTTGTCACCTGAATTGGGAAACCCTGAGGAGGACTGTTACCTGTGCGGTGCAACGTAGGTTGCTAGGTTTGTCATCTCAAATGGCATACAATGCCATGTTAGCCTTATTTCCGGCAATTTTGGTCACTCTCACCATAGTTGAGTTATTTAAACAATATTTAAACTCCCCTTGGCCTAACCCGGCAAGTCCCCTTGAAGATGTGGCTCCCCAGCAAGCAATACAATTGATGGCGGATTTTGCTGGCAAGATTAACCTAGCGGATCATCGGGGTTTATTTTCTCTGAGCTTTGTTATTGCCATTTGGGTGGCTTCTGGGGCCTTGAGTGCAGCGATGAATGCTCTGGATCAAATCCATCAAATTCCTCCGGAAGAAACACGACCTTTTTGGCAAGCCAAGTTGATTGCTTTAGGCTTGACAATTGGTAGTATTTTGCTGTTGTTCCTGGCCTCTTTCCTGATCTTGATCAGTAACTTGGTAGTGGATCTGGTCGGGGACAAAATTGTTGTCCGGTTGTTACTTACACTCTTACAGTTGTTAAGTTGGCCTCTAGCTTTAGCGATCGTTACCACCAATTTTGCTTTTATCTATCGCTTTGGCCCAAGTCGCTGGCCTCGAGGTAAACCGATCTTACCAGGAGCCTTTTTGGCAGCAGTATCCTGGGTGATTGTTTCGGGGTTATTTCGCCACTATGTTGCCTATTTCGGCAATTACAACAAAATTTATGGTGCTGTGGGGGCTGTAATTATTTTACAACTTTGGCTCTATATCAGTTCTTTAGTACTGTTATTAGGAGACCAACTCAACTTCACAGTAGGAGAACAGATGCGGCAAAACCAAATATAGACAACGTAGGGGCGCACCGACGTGCGCCCTCAATCCGACGTGCGCCCTCAATCCGACGTGCGCCCTCAATCCGACGTGCGCCCTCAATCCGACGTGCGCCCTCAATATGCGTTATCCTCAAGATAACGGTTGTCGAACTCAGGTTATTTGATTGATAGCGAGCAAGATGCTCGCACTACATTTTATCCAAACTTGATATAAACCCCTGGTGGGTTGACATAGTTTAGGAATAATGCTTCACACCTTGTTGTTAACTCACCTTAGGAAACATCTGTGATCATACTAAGGTTGTAGTTTTTGTCGCTTCACTATATCTTAAATAAAACTAATGGTATACTCTCTTGGTAAGAGGGATAACTCTTTGTAGATTTTGCCTAGGACTTTCATAGAGAATCGGTATCGGTAAACAGGCTACCAATCGTCCAATTATCACCTGTTCAGTGACTACCAGAATAATCGGCAAAAGTTTTTAGAAGAAGCACAACTTTTGTCTCAGTTTAACCATCCCGGAATTGTTCAAGTTGATACCTGCTTTGAAGAAAACAATACTGCCTACATGATAATGGAGTTTTTTAAAGGGAAAACCCTGGCCCAAATATTAGTGGCTCTCTAGTACATAGGGTGATAAGCCGAGCTTATCATTTCTGTAATTCTTGTTCTGTAAGGATTACAGAAATATCTTTTTGAGGAAGCTATCAGAAATACCGGAGTTTCCACCACAAGTACCAGAGAGCCGATTTTCTTTTCAACAAATATATGGAACCGTGGTTAGCTGGAAGTCTCGGACGTACCGACCTTGCCCAGCAGACACGCCAAATTACTAATGACTATGACACAAAGCGGCGTAAGGGTTTAGAGTTATTTGTCCGGCAAATGTGTCTTGAAGCCGAGATAGAACCCTATCCTGAACTTTTTACTCAACCTAGTAGGCTAGATACAGCGCTTTGCGCTGTAATGAAGTACACTTTTCTCAAAGTCCCCCTTATTAAGGGGGATTTAGGGGGATCAACAATGTACCGCATAACAGAGCAAACTGCTGTATTGGTTCTATTCCCGTTGGAACTAAACAATGCATTCCTTTAAAACTCGCTAACAGAGGGCGGGGATTTGCTTGGGGAACTGTTAGTCTTACAGCCAAGTTTCCGGGATTGCGTATTCCTGGCCAATTTGACCGTCCGACAGAAACCCTTCACTTGGAACTGGATACCCTACAAGTTAAGCCGGGAAAATATCAAGGTGAAATTATTATTCAAGGCGAGCCAATTCCTACCTCGTGTAGAGTTCCCATTCAATATACTGTTAAACCTATCACTATTGATATACCTTCAGAATTAGACCTTGGAGTAGTTTCTTATGGTGAGCAGAAATCTATCGCTTTCAAGGTAAGCTGTACACCAGCTGATGGTAAGATTAAGACGACTGCTTTTACTGATGGAACTGGACTGCATCTAACAGATAAGTCAATACAACTCCAAGTTGCTCCTAGTGCCAATTCTTCATTGAATCTAGAAGGTTCCTGTTTTGATTTATGTTTAGCTTTAGATACTCGTTCTCTTGAAGCAGGAAGACAGTATCAGAGAAAAGTTAGTTTCCAAACTAATGCAGGTGATTATCAGATACCTGTTAAGTTTAAGATAACAGTTCCCTCCGATATTATTGTTCGCTGGACTATTTTAACTGGTCTGGTTACAGGTACTGTGATGGGGGTAACAAGATTTATTTTAGCTAGTATAGATAGTCAGCTCCAAGAATTTTTTGTATTCTCTTATCTTTTCTACGGGTTGAACTCCTCTACCGAGACTCAGGCAATCTGTTTTGTATTCGGATTAGTAATAGTACTAATTTCTTGGATAACTTATCGATCATACAAACGAAATAAAAAGGGAGCATCCCAATTTGGCGAGCTAGCTATTTTAAGGAAGCTGAAACTCTTGCTATCTCGTTACCTTGGGTAATATTACAAAATGGGATACTCCCAATAAAAAGAACTTTTAACTAATTGTTAAATATGCATTGGAGGTAAAAATATGTATGATAGACAAGATGATTCAGGTGGATGTTTCGGGATTTTAATATTTATTGCGCTAATTATTTGGGTACTTAGTTGGATAATTAGGCTGATGGTAATAACCTTGGCATATATTGGGGCAACTCCTATTATAATTCTTGATTACGCTTCTGTATCATTAATGTGGATAGGGATCAAGAATCCAAGCATTGCTTGGTTAGTGTTAGGAACCCTGATCGGTATTGTTGTTGGATTAGTCCAAGGCTTAAAGCGAGCTGGTCGTCCTTCTGATATACTTAAGGTCTATATTGGTGCCTCAATTCTAGCGTGTATATTAGGTATAGGTAGCTGGATAGCTTTGAGTTTTCAATGAGGAGAGCAACCCGGATTGAGTCTTACTTCTGCTTATCCCAAAAGACGTTACAACCTGTTGTAGACTACATTATCATCGCGACTTAAAACATTCTCGGTAATTTGGTGAATGTATCAAAGGTGTTCTGTCAGCGATCGCTCAAGTGGAGGTAATTATCATTATCACCCGTTGGTCATAGTTCCAGCAAATTCCCGAATTATTAGCGAATTTAGAGAAGCCACCATTAGTTATTGATGGACGGCGGATGCTGAATAAAAAGAGCGTCAAGAGATATGAAGGAATTGGTCTCGAAGTGAAGGCATAAGTTTGTGGAACAGGCAGAGAGTGCCTGTCTCAATCTGAATCAAATAGATAATCATATTATGTGGAACTGGTAAGATGTCAGTTCCACATAATATTTTACTATTTACCTAAGTGCGACGTAAGAAAATCAGCTACAAGCACCAAATCATATCAATTCCGGCTACATTGGGATAATATTCGTGATGTAGGGGCGCAAAGCTTGTGCCCTCGGTGTCTCTATGTTTTCTAACCAGAAAGCCAGATTTTTAATCATTCCGATGCAACCGGAATTGATATCACCCTATGAATCAGCCTGACTTTGGGAGAGTAACTGCTGGAACTCTACCATTGAACTAATCGCGATCGCTTGTCGATGAAGTTGCTTCAAAACTGAGATATCTTTGATCTGGTTAATCGCTTCAATCACTTCCGGTGGCACTACTTCAAATCGTACTGTCAACACTTCGAGTACCGATTCCCGTGCATTTTGCACAGTTCCCTGTTCAATCCCTTGTTCAATTCCTTGTTCAATTCCTTGCTCAAGACCCTTTTCAACACCCCGTTGCATTGCTCTGACTTCCATATTGCTAAGTAAAGGCATTTTTCTCTCCTGTTGATAGCGACTCAATTGTTCCTCAAAACTCTGTTGTAATTCTTCTGGCAGTGTCATCATCCAGTCGATGGCTCGGAACAGCTTTCTGATATCCTCTTGATCGTAACCTTTTTCTAATAGCCTCCTCACCAAATCCCATTTCCCTTGCTGCCGCATTTGTGGTTTTCCCCGGGTCATCATGGTTGTTAGGTGAGCCATTGTCATCATGGCAAAAGGATTAGTACTTTCCTCTAAATCCTGCCACTTTGCCTGATAATCCAACAGTTTCACAATCGGAAACTTTAGTTTCAGCTTACAACCGCCCAGTTTATAACTGTAGTTACTCGGACGCCAGGTTGCCCGGTCATCCCCTAATACCGCTAGGCTGATTACCGGTTGCTCATAAAGGTCAAAGGCCCTGTAGCTATACTGATAGATTCGCTTAGCAAAGTCACTTTTATATTGACTTTGGACTTCGACATGAATCAAAACCCAAGTGATTTTGCCATCTAGTAACCATACTTTGAATAACTTATCGGCAATCCTCTCTCCTGAGTCGGCTTGTCGCAGAATCTGTTCGAGTTCCTTATCCAAAGATTCCGGTGGCTGATTCCAGTCGATTAAGGGATGAACCTTAGGAAAAAAGAAGCTCAAAAAAGGCTCAAAATATTGCTGTAAGGCTTCTTTCCAAGGAGTATCGTAGTTTGCTGCTGGTAATTCATTCACGCTTTTGTCACTCAAAAATACTGTTGCTTATCCTATGCAGAATCCCACTGGTAAAGAAAGCTCAATTTGATATTGACATTAGGGCTGATTTGAGGCGTAACCATGCTATTACTACCCAAAATAGTTGATTGTGATACTTCAGGGTGCCGAATGTGGGTTACAAAATTGGGCGATCGCTTGCAGATTAGCGATTGCCTACGGCATCACCGAAGGTGTTCGCTTTTTTTGAGAAATATTGAATTGGTGGTAATTTTGATGATTTTTTGCTATTATTGAAATAATAGAATAGGTGTGCGCCTGTAATGTATCAACCTATTCAAGTCTCGTTACATCCCGTTGAAATGATTCTGCTCCGAGACACAGGTGGCAATCTTAATACTCCATTGACATTAATTTCCATGCTCATAGTTCCTGTCAGTTTTAACAGACTACAAATAATGTGATCGCTTATTGGTTAATAAGATGTTTTCTATTTGGAAGTCCCTTATTCTGTGTGCTTTACCGTAGTGTTGGACTGCTGGTGCTATAACTATGCGATCGCTTATTGGTTAATAACCGACATTCCGCACGACAAGACGTACTACAAAATATTTTATTCTTAGCCTTTGATATAAAAGGTTTTTGTCGATTTATACTGCACTTTATCATTGAATCTTAATTCTCAATTATGCTGATCTATAGAGAATTACATTGTTGTTTCTTATCAGTTCATTGGTTGTAATACTGCTCGGCTGACGGGGTGACAATAATAGCTGAACCTCATGTATATCAAGGCTTTTGCTGAGCACCGATAGAGTAAAAATAGGCGTGTTTTTCTCCGGATCAGGGTTTTTATAACTAATGAAACCTCCCCAAAGCCTATAAAATCGTTGAGATTAGAGGCTGATGTTGCCCAGTGTGATGATTTGCTGTATTTCCGTTAACTCAAACCATTGACGTTCATCGTCATTTTCCCTGCTGAACTTCTTTGGTTGTCATAATTTACAAGTTTGGATTACTTCCAAAACCTGAAGCACACATTAAGGCACATATGGCTACTCCAATAAACACAAGAACGTGAGCAATGGTGTTTTTAGAATCGGCTTTACTAACTCGGACTAGCAGGTAACCAATGACCAAATTGATTAGTGCCCATATCACATTTTCTGTAGGGGTGGAGAGTCCAACCCCTGGAGGGTTTCCGAAAGGCGATGGAAATTCACGACCCGACATGCCGTTAATCATGTGCGGAACCACGTTAGCAAGGAAAAAACCTGCACCAAGTGCTGTTAAGTAATTATACCATTTCATAATTCACTCATTGAGATTTAATCATCCGATTTAATTTTTACGCTCCAAAGCTAAACATAGTGCTTTTTTTAGACCGTTTTGCATATCTTGGTAAAACTGTTTTGAAATACCCAAGTCAGGTGCAAGCATTTCAAAACCATGAAATCCACCTGGGTAGACATGTAATTCTGTGGCTACACCAGCTTTATTAAGACGTTTAGCTCACATCTTGCACCAGTACAAAAATACTTAATAAGGTCAATCAAATCAATCAATTTCAATACCGAAACAGTCAAATCTTATCACTGTTGCCTGTTGCCTGTTGCCTTTCTTCACAAGTATGTTTTCGGGTTGGTGCAAGATCTAAGTTTAGCGTATTCTATTTCTAGTTTTTACCCTAATCCTCTTTACTATGGTCGAGCATGTAGGTGTTATCTTGAATAATCATTCCCTCGTCATTAAAGGTTAACCAGATGGTGCCTTTGGCAATTTTAGCCCCTCCACGCCAGCTAATATCTACTTCTGTTGCTACACGATTACCGAATGCGGTGATGGCCGTAATAGTCAGGTTACGGGTCGGATCTACTTCTTCGTATAGCCATTTTTCCATCTTACGCAATTCTTCACGGTTGTTTTGAACCACATCGCCAAGCATGTGATAGACCTTGCAGTCTTCCGCATAGCAATCATCACACATGCGCATGGGGTCATTGTTCCAAGCTTCTGCCCAGTAATAAGTTTTCTCGATATTCCTTTTTTCTATGTCTGTCATAGTAATGTCCTTAATGTAAGAGCAGGTAAGATTATTTGTTGAAGAACTCAGCCACAGCATCGGTTGACGCTTTTACGGCGTCTGGCTTGTAGTAGAAATCAACATGACCAAACTCGTCAAAAGTCAGGACTTCATGCTCATTTGTTAGCTTTTCGACAAACTGAGTTGAGCAAATAGCTGTCCAGGCCGACTTGCTATATATAACCAGAGAAGGCTGAACAATCTTGTCTGCATAGGCTGCTCCTATAGAGATGAGAGACTGCATACCCTGATCGCCGATATGCATGTTGGTAAAGGTTTTAACTGCCTTCGGTCCTCTAAACCCATCTCTTCCATAGTAGTCATAGGTTTCAGCAGCCATTGGATTAACATTTAACTCAATATACTCTTCTCTTGATTGATCGTCTGTAAGTCCATTAGGGGCAACATAGTCCGGTTCTCCTGTTTCATACATCTTTTGCATCGAAGCATTTGAGGCGGCAATTTGTTGATTTACCATTTCTTTGTTAGCCCATTGGAATTCATCCGCTGCCATCATGCCTGAAATCATAGCAATCTTCTTAATTCTATGATCTGTCACTGCTGCTGATGCGATAATTGAGCCACCTTGACACACGCCCAGACCGTAGATTTCATCGACGAATGGAAGCGTTCCCAAGTATGAAACGGCATCCCAGGTATTTTCAATCAGCCTGAACATGTACCTTGATTGTTTGAACTCCCCTGGGAGTGCTGGGGAATCTCCCATCCCCAAGTAATCGAACCCCAAGAAGACGAATCCTTTTTTGGCCATTTCCGGTCCGTAAGTTGCCGGAATTTGATCTTTGACCTGTGGGAAGGGGCTGGCGCTCACAATTGCCTTATACTTCTTGTTTTCATCAAAACCTTCGGGAAGGTAAAGATTGCCAACCAAATCCACTCCAAAGGATTTGAAAGTTACTTGGTTGTCGCCAGCAGTGAGAGTTTGGTTTGTCATTTTCTTTGTCCTTTGGGGTTGGCTTGCATTGGAAGCGTAATATATTTACAGTCTGTTGTTCATATTTGTATGCTAATTTCTGACCTACTTCCAAATCAGCCATATTAATCTTATTTTTTTGCCTATTTGTATCAAATCAGGAAAATGTAGTAGAAGTGAGCCATCATGGCACCATGAACGATACACGTAAAATTATTGAGCTTATTGATCGACATGCTACATCTGAGGGCGAGACCGAGACTCCTATTGAGGGATTGCAACTGTTTCGGATAAATCACCCTGTTGAACGATTGCCGGGGATATACGACCCGAGTATTTGCGTGATTGTACAGGGACAGAAGCGAGCTTACTTGGATGGCGCAACCCACATCTACGATAGTGAGCAGTATTTATGCAGTACTTTGCCCATATCTGCGGAGGCAGAAGTAAGCGAGGCATCACCGGAAAAACCACTGCTTGGTCTTTTGCTGAACCTTAAGACTCAAGCCATGTTTGAGACAGTGCTGGAGATGGCAGCCCTGGATCATGGCAGCGCCTCAAGAGACGAAGTTGTGCCTGGACTTACTGTGGCCAGGTGGGATGAGGACTTTACGACAGGGCTTCAACGCCTTTTGGAATTGTTGGAGGATCCTGTTGCCCTCAATATCCTCGGTAGTTGCAGGATTAAGGAACTGATGTTTGCAGTTCTTCGGGGTGATGCTGGAAGAGCCTTTTTCCATGCATTTGGGGGAGGGATGCAGCCGATATCGCGAGCATTGACTTTCCTAAAAGCCAATCTTCATGAAGCGATTTCGATTGATGACTTGGCTCAAGAAGCAGGGATGAGCCGCGCAGTGTTTCACCGCAAGTTCAAGGAAGTCACCACTTATTCCCCGATTCAGTTTATTAAGCTGCATCGTCTCAATGAAGCGTCAAGACTGATTGTGAGTGGCTCTACGGTTGGGGATGCGGCATATCGTGTGGGTTACTCTAGCCAATCTCAATTTAGTCGCGATTTCCGACGGTATTTTGGCAAATCCCCAAGCCAATGGATGCTCACCGGTAGATCGTCGGCTCTTTCCGAGTGAGTTTCTCTCAATTTTTTCGCTTATCTCTTCTCTCAACTGCTCCCCCCAGACTACACTCTTCGTCAATTGCGATCACTAACCCACTTTTGCGATCGCTAATCCCACAAATGTGATCGCTCACTCTTTGGGTCACCTGATCGCCCTAGGCTCTCCAGTGAATAGAATCCAGTTACAAATCTGGGGCACATGGTTATTTTCTGCGATTTTAGTTGATCAGAGGTGATGCTACTAGCGATCGCTTCCCGGTGAGCTAGCGATTGCCTAAGGCATC
>JAAHGR010000227.1 GCA_010672425.1 Symploca sp. SIO2E6 | reverse complement strand
TGGCAGCCTCGGCAACAGCAACCAGCGCATTCGCCAGAAATAATGTTAATGCTCAACCTCCAACAACACCCCCGAACATCCTGTGGCTCACCTGCGAAGACATGGGTCTCCACCTAGGATGCTTCGGGGATAAAGATAGTGAGACACCGGCTCTCGACGCCCTTGCCCGCGAGGGCGTGAAATATACCAATGCTTGCTGTGTGGCAGGGGTCTGTGCGCCAAGCAGAGCCGGGATAATTACAGCCATGTACCCCTCGTCAATTGGGGCGAACCATATGCGAGTGCGGAACTCAACACCTCAAGAGGATTTCCTGCACGGATTCCCTGTCTACCTGCGTGAAGTCGGTTACTACTGCTCGAACAACTCCAAGACCGATTACCAACTGGCTGTCAGCGAGACAGAGCCTTGGGATGAGTCGGGGAACGAGGCCCACTGGAACAAGCGACCAAATGGCAAGAAATTCTTTGCCGTATTCAATTACTTCGAGACCCACGAGTCCCGTTACCAATCATCCTCAAGCGACGTCCGTGAAATTGCATCCTACCCTCCCTACTACCCCGACACCAAACGCGCCAAAGCAGTTTGGACTCAGTATTACGACAAGATCAAGGGCATGGACGCATGGGTTAAAGAGCGCATTGACGAACTGAAAAAGGCCGGTTTGTACGAGGAGACAATAATTGTGTTCTTCTCAGACCATGGAGTGGGGCTCCCTCGTGCCAAACGCTGGGTCTACAACGCTGGTATTCACGTCCCCATGATCATCCGGATTCCTGAAAAATTCAGGGTTGCCCAGCAGGGTGTCCCGAACTCAACCTCAGCAGACCTAGTGAGCATGATTGACATGGGCCCAACGACCTTGAACCTTGCTGGTGTCCCGATACCATTGCACTTTCAGGGAATCCCCTTTCTCGGAGAGAATCTGCCTCCTAAGAGAACACACCTCTTCGCTGCTCGTGACCGCATCGACAATCGTTACGATTTTGTTAGGTCGGTTCGGGATCAGCGGTTCATATATATCAAGAATTTCACTCCCTGGAAACCCTACGCCCAGCACATTGAATACTCGGAGAAAGGCGTTATGATGCAGGAAATGCGGAGTGCTCACTCTCAGGGTACTCTATCGGAGGCTGGCGAACTGTTCATGGCTGCAAACCGCCCGGAAGAAGAGCTCTACGATCTTCAGACGGATCCCCATGAAATCAACAACCTGGCATCATCTCCGGAACATAGCTCCCGCATAATAGAGATGCGCAAGCGTCTTGAGGAGTGGATGACTGAGATTCGGGACGTGGGGTGCGTACCCGAATGGATGATGATTGCTCGGGCACGAACCGATGGGTCAATTTGGCGTTCTATGCGCAGAGGAACATCGAATCCTCTCAACCGTTACCTTCCGGTAGTCAATATCCTCTCCGAAGGCGATGGGGCGCTCGAGGAGTTGGGAGTTCTACTTGATGATCCTGAGCCAGTCGTCCGCTACTGGGGGGCAATCGGCGTGGGAAATATCTGGAACAACAATGCAAGTTACGAAACCCGTCTCAGTGAAATGCTGTCGGATCCCGAAGAGTATGTCCGTCAGGCATCAGCCCGCGCTCTCTGCTTCATGGGCAAGAATGTCTCGTCCGCTCTAGATATACTTGGCAGGGCGCTCAAAGCTGACGAGATGCCTGTTGCGTTGCACGCGGGGAATATTGTAGACGAACTAGGGTCGATTGCCAAGCCCCTTGAGTCAACAATCGAATCGCTGATCGAAGCTCAAGAGTATATCGGGGAAGTCAATCGACGTACATTGGAGACTATTAACGACCCTCCTACCTATCCCGTTATCAGAAAAACTGCATAGATTCTCATTCTGTAGCTGGCTACCAGCGTAAACCGGGACAAAATTATGACCAAGAATAGCTCAATTGTCCATGGGCTGAAGCCCTTGCTATATAATATCAAGTTCGGATAAGTTGTTACGCATTTAATTTGTATAATATTAGCGAGCAAGATGTTTGCGCTACGCGCTAGCATCGCTTACGCACTACAATATTTTCACGTTTTCCCATTATACAATTTAGCTGCACATCAGCTTAATCATACCAAATCCGGCACAGATACCCTCGTTATGTCCCACATTGTAGAGACGTGCCTGCCTTTATGATGCCCGTAGGGCTGTTGGCACGTCTCAGAGCAAGTTTCGCGGTTTGCTCAAAACGGGGGTGGTTAACCCGGATTTGGTATCACTTATAATTCCCTTCTCCCTTGCAACCTTCTTTCTTCCCTCCTGCCTCGGAGCCTCCTGCCTCGGAGCCTTATTGTCACCAAATGTAAGTAATCTACCGAACATGATATAAGGTGTCCCGCCTTAAGTTGGCAGCCCAATTTTCGACTTGGTGAAGATCTCAGTTAAGTATCGTGAAGGTTGTTGCTGGCGAATATCGCCCCAAGGCATTCTCTTAGTTTTTGGATAAGAAAAAACTAGAATTCTTCTGGCACGAGTAGTCGCAACAAACATATTACGCATTTCTTCCTCTAAAGCCTCACCTTTTGCCCGATAATCTGGAAACGTTCCCTCGGTCATGCCTACCAGGAATACGACATCGAACTCTAAGCCTTTCGAGGAGTGAACTGTAAGCAGTGCTAAACCTTCTTGCTTAGGTTGCTGAGTGGTTCCCATCGCTACTTGACTAAGAAAGGAAGTGAGACTATGTTTCCCTCCTGGTTGAGAACGTAGAAAAATATTCCAATGTCTACGCCATAGTTGAGTGTCTTCCATAATGAGCGCTCGTTCCTCTTCGCTTTCGAGCGTATGTGCAAACCCATCTAAACTATCCATCGCTGGCAAAAACTGACAGCTTACCTCTTCTGTATATCCCAAGGCTTGAATGGCTTGTAACAAGATTTTGGTTTGGGAATTATTGGTTGCTAGTTCAGTAAGAGTGGTAATTAGCTTCAAACCATTAACCCTATCCTGTAGAGGAATAGATGGTTCATCAATGTCCCAACGATTGAGAAGAATACTCAGATGAAAGCGATCGCGAGGATTTACCAATAGTCGCAAGCAGAGTTCAAAATCTTTGAGAAGGTCAGATTCACTTTCATCTTGAGGAGAAAGTTGCTTGTAGTAAGGGATTTGGCGTTGACTTAGCTCTTCTTCTACCTTTGACAACACGTACCTAGTACGTCCCAGAATTGTACAGTGTGCCAAGGTCAAGGAACCCTCAATATCTCGATGTCCGCGCTTGATCAGATCTTGCAGGTAATTCACCACCAAAACAGCTTCATTTTTCTCATTGTCAGCAACGAGAAGATCGATGTCTCCTGGAATTGGTAGAGAACCTTCTACTCTATAATTGGGATCTAGCTTTTGGGCTGTACGGACAACAGCTTGAGATGAGCGAAAATTTTCTATCATCTCTATCCTTTTAGCTTGAAAATCTCGTTCAAACCGTTCAAGATATTTAGGATCTGCTCCATTCCACCCAAATATAGACTGCTTTGGATCTCCAACCATCATGACATTCCGATATTCAGAGCCACATAAAGCACAAATGACCTGATATTGCGCTTCATTGAGATCCTGAGCTTCATCAAGGCAAATGTATCGATACTGGCGACGGTAAAAATCAGCAATTTTGGGTCTTTCTGTCAACAGTTTATAAGTCAGTAACAGTAAATCATCAAAATCTACTGTGTTAGAAGAGCGAAGAGCTTGATTGTACGCCTCATACACCCTACTTTTAGTGTTGTCTTTGATCGCTTCTGGTGGATAAAGCTCTTTTTTTGATTGTTCAATAGTATTAAACCATTCACTTAACTTTTTTCGTTGTGACTTAGCATCTACAGTGTCATACAATTCAAGTTGCAATTTTGGATCATCCATCACTGCCTGGAGTAGAATCTGCCTCCGATCTTGATTAGACTCTAGAAGATTAGGTCTTCCTTCAATACCCACAGATTTACCTCTGTTCGCCAGGACTTCTAAGCAAAAGCTGTGTAGTGTTCCGATGAATGCCCGTTGATGGATATCTGGAAATTCAATCAGACGCTCCCTCATTTCATTCGCCGCTTTGTTGGTGAATGTTAGTGCCAGTATTCGGAAATGTCCTTGACTTTTTGTCAGGAGTCGGCGAATGCGTTCAGTTAAGACACGGGTTTTACCGGAGCCAGGACCTGCGATGACCAGCAAGGCTCCATCACCATGTTGAACGATCTGTTGTTGAGTTTCTGAAAGAGGAATACTCATAAATTTTAATTTTATCGTTGTGGCAGACCAAGATCATCGGACATTTGTTCAAATAATTGCCGTATTTTGCCAGGAAATCGGCGATTTTCATCAGTCAGATTTGTAATCGCTTGTGCAATCAGTAAGCCATATTGAGTCTTTCCTTCTCTTAGAATATCAATCATTGCTCTGATATCACAACCTTCGGATTGATAGTCTCTTGTAACTCCTCCTTTAGCTTTCTTACCATGCATATCTGTTTGATAGTCGCTAAGATAGTCTGTGGTTTGATAGTAGTCGTTGAGCATAGTTTGAATTGCATCACCATATCCTTCATCGACAAGATAAGATTCAAAATTCTGCTCTGAAGGCAGAAAGACAACATTTTGACATTGTGAGGCGTCCGAAATGCCAATTTTTTCCAAATCTGCTTTAACCGCTTTTATGGCAGCTTTTTCTGCATCGGAGAAAATGTACCAGGGAATTCCGAAATTAGAGACAAGTCTAAGAAAAGGTAAATAGTTTCCACAGCCTCCAGTTCCAATTAAACTGATTCCGAGAGCATTAGGTGGTAGTTCCCAATACTTATGTGCAAATTCTGGAAGTGCTTGTTCTTCAGTTTCACCCTCGAAGAGGATGACAGCACGAGCATACAGCAAATCTCCCCTAGTATTCATAACCATCCGATCAATCTTGCGTAATTCTTCCTCTTTCAGTGAGGAAGTATCCAGTTGGGTAACGATTGTATCGGCTCCATCTTTTCGGAAGTGGCGAAATGTTGAGATATTTGCTTGGCTAGCAATATAGGGTGAATGGGTGCTGACGATTCGCTGCCCTGGAATCTGTTCAATCTGCTCAAAGAGTGCCCGTTGTGCTTGAGGATGGAGATGAGCTTCTGGTTCCTCTAAACCCAGCATCGGGTGTACTGTCCCATCCTGAATAGTCCCTTGTCGCCATGTCATATAGGCTCGAAAGATCAGCAGAACAGCTAAACTTCGCGTTCCCATTCCATGTCGAGTAAGAGGAAACGCTTGAGCGCCTCTGGTGGCGAAATTGATGTCTGCCCCTTTGCTCAGATTTCGGAGGTGGCGCGGAATTGGATTAATGAAAACACTACCTTGTTCACAGGGAATGGTTTGATACAGCTCATTTAAATGACTTTGAACGTGTTGCAGAACTTTGCTAGAATCGGTGATATCTTGGTTTAAAGTATCAAGACTATTTTCAAATGTTTCGACTTGTGCATCGGTTAGCCCTAAGTCAGAAACTAATCGATGCCAAAATGAATTTTTATCATACATTTCCTCTTGGATGTCTCTTTTAGCGTCTATCAGGTAAAGTGCTAATGGTTCAATGAAACTCAACCAGACAGAGCCAGCAATTTCTTTTACTTTTGACATCTCCCATTTACTCGGAGCAAGCTGCCAATCTTGTAAAAATCTCCGTTCTGTAACGTACTCATGACGCATCTCATTCCACTTTGTCTGAGTACGAATTGCGACAAAATCATTATCTAGATCGTCTTGCGAAACTCCGTTTCCCCAAAGAGCAAGCCAAAATCCATCTCCAGGAAAAGCATCAATAATATCGCCTTGAGCATCAACTGGGCGAATGAGAATATCAATTGTCACTGCTCGTTCTTTGGGGGCTTTATACTCTCCTTGATCTAGATAGATGTCTTCAACAAGAATATTTCGTCTGCCTAATCCAATTGCGGCGTAAAGAGCTTCTAGGAAACTGGTTTTTCCAGAGTTATTCTCTCCGATGAGAATAGTTATTTGATCGAGCTTAACGTCCACCTGTTTGAGAGAACGAAAGTTGCGGACTCGCACTTCTACAATTCTGATTCCACTTTCCTGGGAGCCTAGATTCATGGCAGTCATGCGGTTGCTCACTTCCAAAATAAGTTGTCAAAATTTGATAGATTCCTTGCTAGCTAATTCTACTATATCTCGTAACAGCTTTTTCCAGTCGTAGATTTACGCTAGCTCCTCAAGGTGGGGTTAAGATGGTGATGGTGGGAAGAAGGTAAAGTGATCATCAGGTGTTAGGTTTTACTGGAGGCGATCGCTGTCAGCTTTCCTTGTTACTTGTTACTTATTCTCCCAAACCCTAACTACGTAGTCCCTTCTCTCGCAGGAGTTGATCTGCCCAAATTCTATCCTCTTCCTTCAGTCGAGGCACAGGTTCTGTGCTGTAATCCACTGCCATATCGTATCTCGCTCGTTGGTAGATCCCAACTAACAAACTTTGCACATCCACTATGGGTTCAGTATCATTTGGGAGCAAAGGTAGGAGAAACTGAGGAATTGTCTGCCGGATACTAAAACCATACAATTGAGCTAAGGGGCGACGATTACCAAAGGCAATTAAGATGCGATAATCTGTCTGGGAAATTTCACTCGATATTGGCATCGGTTTACTACCCCGGAGCAAGTCAATCTCTACTAAGTGAGTAGGAGTACTAAGTACTTCCTGGCGCTTGCGTAGATATGCCTGACGTCCCATTTTACTACGTTTATTAGTGGGGGAAAGCACTTCAATGGTTGTTACAACATAACCGGTTGCCTCTTCCCGGATTTCGAGATAACCTTCCCTGATTTCTTGAGGTACTGGTATGGTTACCGTAACAGCCTCCTCTTGAGCTGGTAAAGTTGCAGTTGATGGTGCTTGGCTAGTTAGAGTTGATTTTTGAAAGGTTACCGCTACATCAGGAATCCCTACCTCTACTGACTCTTCTGGATCACTGAGATAGGTGCGTTTTTCGATAGCCACCCGATATTTAAGACTCAGATTCGGTTCTATGGCATCGGCTAAGGCTGTTATCAGACGATGATGTACCTCTGAGAAGAATTGAGGGTGTTCTAGATAGGGATTCATTCCTGGAAAAGGAGAAGGCATTGTTAGCAATATGTACTAAATAAGTAGCTCGGTAATATTAAAGTTAACTGGTGAAGGTCGTCATTTGTCATTTGTCATTGGTCATTTGTAAGGGTTTGAGCCGTATTTACGTTACTTGCTCATCTGTCAAGTTCAGATCGGGTAAAGTTGTAGAGGTGATAGTCTGATTACCTCGGTTTAGGCCCTAATCAATGCTTGAATTTTACCAAATCTGAGTGAATTGCTCTTATTGGGATTGGGCAATATTAGCGATCGCATGACTATATTGCTTATTGCTTGCATCTTCTATTTCTTGTCCAGCTTCCGGTGCAATGTCAATCCTGTATTGCCTCACGCTTTAATCCATACTTTTGCTCAAATTTTTCAAAGAATTCATCAGCGGGAATTCCCTTGCCTTCATCATTGTCTCTGGCTGCTATTGCTATTGTCTTAAGTGTTTCTAACAAATTAACCATTTCTTCATAGGCTTTTGCATCCTGAATAACTATTTCAGCTTTGCCGTTTACCGTCAATATTTCCGGCCTTCCGGTGGCTTTTAATCGCTTGATGTGTTCGGCAGGTTTACGGCTAAAATCCGACACGGGATATATAGCATCCATCGTAAACATGACATGACTTAACTGAAAATTATCAGCAAATTTTCAGTTTATCTGCTTTTTGCGGAATTGGCAAGCTCAAATGTAGGGTGATCCATGTAAAAGATCACCTAGGAAGTATCATGCAACTGCATGATACAGCGCTTTGCACTGTATCGGGTAAGGTTCGAGGATTACTCCTCTCCCCTCCCCTAAGAACCGTGCGTGACAGTTACCCATCACACGGCTCAAGCCTTACTTCAAGCTTTTAACTTGGATTTAGAATGTACCTGTTTGTGACACGCTTTGTGTAGGTGCATCAGGTTTTCTGGGTCGTCAGTTCCCCCCTTTGCCACAGGTACTATGTGGTGGGTTTCAATTTCTTCTCCATTGAATAGTTTGTCTCCACAAACAGGACACTTCCATTTTTGCTCTTTAGCAATTTGCTCATAAAGTGAACCTCTTGCCCAATATTTCTTCCCGTGTATGGATTGGCGTTTTTGCCAGTATTCTCTGAGGGAAGGGTCATCAGGACTAGCGTTTCCTTTAACTTTTATGTGTCTAATAATGGGGGTGCTAGCGATATTATAAAGGGTATGGATTTTCTGTTTACCCTTTCGTCCAGTTCCCAGACACGAAAATGTCCATTCCCTTCCCTTAACTCTTCTGAAGTATTTGTTTTTTACCCACTTTTTTGATTTATTAGGATGCCGTCTGTTAGCCCATCTCCAGAGGTATTTATACACTCGGTGGCTAATGTATGAGAAAGTTTGTTTACTTACTTTTCCTCTGTAATAGTTCGCAAAGCCTCTGAGAAGAGGATTGAGCTTTTTAATCACCTCATAAGTGGTCTTAGATTTCATTTTGGAGAGGGTTTTTCCTATCTTTTTGCAGAAAGCTAGTACTTTTTCTTTTTGAGGTTTGGTAATTAGTTTGCCCTGATAATGGCGTAAATTGAACCCCAAGAAGTTAAATCCCTCTTCCAGGCTGACAATTGTGGTCTTTTCGGTACTAATTTCTAAGCCTCTATTTGTTAACCATTGCTTGATTGAGTTAAGCACTTTCTCCAGGGATGATTTATCCCTCGCCGTCACGATGAAATCATCAGCATATCTGATAATACCGAGTTTGGGATTGAGTTGTTTGATATGTTCCTCCAATCCGTGTAGCCCAATATTAGCCAGTAAAGGGCTGATAACTCCACCTTGTGGTGTGCCTGTTGAAGTAGGGAAGTATTCCCCTCTGTGGACACAACCAGCTTTTAACCATCCTTTGATAAGTTCAATGCAAGGCATTGATTCTATCTTTTTCAGGATGGTTTCATGGGCAACATTATCGAAGAAGCCTTTAATATCAGCATCTAAAACCCATTTGTCTCTACCTTTTTGGAGGCGCATGAAGCTCTGCTCCATGGCATCGTGGCAGCTTCTCCCTGGTCTAAATCCGTAGGAGTTGGCCTCGAATACCGCTTCCCATTCCGGCTCTAATGCGTTTTTGACTATTGCTTGTGCAACTCTGTCCCTAATAGTAGGAATTCCCAGAGGACGTTTCTTGCCATTAGATTTGGGTATGTAAACCCGTTTAGTGGGAGTTGAAGAAGGCATTTCCCATGTTTGAGCAAGTTTTACTCGTTGTGCGGGGTTGTTTATTACCTCCTTATCTATCCCCGCTGTTTGCTTTCCGGCGTTGACCTGAGTAATTTGTCGGATGCTCAGCAATAGATTAGAACGGCTCCTAATTAACAGTTTCTGCAATCTTCTCAATTGCTTCCACTGCCCAAGTTTTCTGGCACGAAAGATTCTTTGACGCAAATTCTTTACAGTCTTGCGGGCTTTTTTCCAGTCAATTTGTGACCAGTCCGTAAGTTGTCCTTTGACTCCATTTGTCAGATTGCCTGACATCTAACTTCTATCTCCGTTAAGTTTCGTTGTCATTGTTTCTTTTCGTATAAGACCCAAAGGAAGTCTGCTATTGCTTTCGCTCAGGAACAAATTTGGAATTCCTATTCCCCTGATTACCAAAGGACATTCGCTTTTTCCTTCATCTTTTACCCTCCAAAGGTTTCCGTCTTTGTTGCCTCTGACCTACCTGTAAATTCGACCAATCTACAAGACTTTGTAGGGCTTACCCTGTTGTATCCAGTGAAGTTTTCACGATGGCTAGGATTGTTACCTATTTTGCGATAGGAGTTTTGTTTCCACGATTAGGTAATTCTATAATACCTACTCCACCTATTTACCTTTTTGGTCACAGCCTTTCAGGGATAATTTGGCTGCTCAATGTATGACGCAATTTAGTCAGTAACTTAGTCTTTGTTCATCCTTCCGTCGTTTCCCTCTTGCTCCTTACCGCTTAATCCCTAGCAGCTTTGGCTACTTTCGGGGTCTGCTTCCTTCCATTTCATTACTTACTCTGAAAGTGACCAGACTCGCTACGAGTCTTTTCCGTGAGGGCTAGGGGTGGAAATCCCTAGAGAGCTAGGTGCTCCGTTTCACTAGACCAGTTCAGGTCGCGCATAGCAGTACATACTGCCAAAATTTGCAAAAAATACACCCCTCAAATCCTTTCCCAGTAAGGCATCGACGCATCTCAACGAGAAATATAGGGTTTCAGCGATTTAGCGAGATGCGTCGATTTTTTGGTTGAAAGGCTTGTCTGGCAAGGTTTTCATGGTAATTTTTACACAATTATCCTCATCGTCTCCTTGTCGTTTATTGGTATAGCAAATACTACTTAAATTTGGAGTTCGTAATTAGCGATCGCATTCACAACCCGATAATGAATCTTGCTAAATAGGCTAGCCTGAGATAGAGATTTAAAGGTCTGTCCTGTGAGTAAATTCAGGCAATTGAGGATTCGGTGCTGCCAACGACTCTTTCGCCCATAAATAGGGCTTGCTGCATAAGTGTGTAAGCTATGCCAGACAAAGGTTCCAAGCATTTTATGGCTAAAATTGTGCAAGGTTTTTGTATCTTTTAGCCCAAAAACCTTGCACCATCGTGGGGGAACACCCGC
>JAAHGR010000226.1 GCA_010672425.1 Symploca sp. SIO2E6 | reverse complement strand
GCCGCAGTTTGCTTGCTAGAGTTTAGTGGTGTGGCAGGAGGCTCCAAGGCAGGAGGCTCCAAGGCAGGAGGCTCCAAGGCAGAAGGCTCCAAGGCAGGAGGCTCCAAGGCAGGAGGCAGGAGGCTCCAAGGCAGAAGGCAGGAGGCTCCAAGGCAGGAGGCAGAAGTCCCAATTCCCAATTCCCAATTATCCTATGGTGGGATGGAAATACTCGGTGTGAGTGTGTTAACCTGATAACTATAAGAAGGGTAACCCTTTGGTTTTTTGGGTTATGGATAATATCTAGAACCAAAAAACTGCTCAGTTTGGCTTAATTATCTCGTCTTCTTACCCAAGAAGTGTTTTGGGATGCAAGTAAGCTGATTGTTCAGTTAACTCTGTTTAGAGAAGACACCATTTGTCTCACAGGAGCTTTCTGTTTAATGGATTATATAGGCAAGGTTTTAGAAAAAATTAAAGAATGGGCACGCAGGTTGATTGAAACTCTCTTAGGTCCAGACATGCAGCCTGAACCTGAGCCAATTCCTATCCCTGTTGATGACTCAAGGCATCGTCGGTAGTTGGCATTGTGTCTAATGATACCCTAACTACGGTCAGTATTCTGGTTCTCCATGGTCCTAATCTTAATTTACTAGGCCGCCGGGAACCAGATGTTTATGGTTCAGTAACTTTAGATCAGATTAACCAGTTGTTAGTGGACGAAGGGCAACAACTGGGAGTAACAGTTGTTGCCTTACAGTCAAACCATGAAGGAGTCCTAGTAGACGCGATTCATGATGCTCTCTTGAAGCATCAGGGAATCTTGATTAATCCTGCTGCTTTCACCCATACCAGTGTGGCTCTCCGAGATGCCTTAGCCGCAGTAGCCATTCCTGTGGTAGAAGTGCATCTGAGTAACGTTTATCAACGTGAAGCTTTTCGACATCACTCTTTCATTGCACCAATAGCGATTGGACAAATTAGCGGCTTTGGTGAGGAGAGTTATCGTTTAGGACTACATGCCTTAGTTAATAAGATTAGGAAATAGGGAATTGGGAATTGGGAATTGGGAATTGGGAATTGGGAATTGGGAATTGGGAATTGAGTATGGGGAATTGGGAATTGGGAATTGGGAATTGGGAATTGGGAATTGTGACTTCTGCCTCCGGTCCCCCTCCTTGGAGGGGTTAGGGGTGGGTTCTGCCTCTTCTCAAAATATTACAAAATGTTACTTTATGACTAAAAAAAGAGACTGAAGCCCTAATTTTTGTTTATCCTTCGAGGAAGCCTTAGCCTACTCGGAATGAATCTATGTTTCAGCCTTTTCTCCAGCACTTAGAAACAGAACTGTTCAGTCGCTTCGAGTTACGGAGTCGTCCGATTGTTAGCGAATTGGAATTTCAGGTCAGCCAACGGGGAAAAACTCCAGCTATGATTGAAAGCTGGAGCTATCAGTGTCCCCAATTCCGCAAAATTCGCTACACTTACATCAATGCCGGAGAAATGGCACAGATTTTTAATAGTGTCATTTATCCTAGACATAACTACGACTTACCCTTACTAGGCATTGATTTTTTAGCCCTTGGCAAAAAGAAAATTTTAGTTGTTTTAGATTTTCAACCGCTGTTTCGTGATCCAGAGTATTTAGAAAAATACATTGAGCCAATGCGTACAATTCGAGATAAATATAACGAGTTGGCGCAAGATTTACCAATGAAGTTCTACGATGCCAGTCAGTATTTTTCTCCTTACCTCTTGTTCGCTAAAACTGATCCAGAAACGGTTATTAAAAGACTTTTACCAGCCTATAAAGAGTATATTGGGTTATATTGGCAACTGTTAGAGAAAGCCGAACCTTTAACTGAACCAGAAAAAATAGAAAAAGTAATCAAAGCGCAGAAAGATTACGACCAATACAGTGCAGAACGAGATCCAGCTGCGGGGCTATTTAGCAGCTATTTTGGTCATGAATGGTCAGAAAAATTCCTCTATGAGTTTCTGTTTGAAGACGCCAATCCTGTAGCTGTTCCTAGTTAGGAGGCTCCGAGGCAGGAGGCTCCGAGGCAGGAGGCTCTAAGGGAAGCTGACTTGTTTGTTTGGTCAAACAATTGAAGATTGAAGATTTTAGATTTACCCCATAAATAAATTTAGGGGCTTGTGACCGTTTTATTCTTCAATTCTTTAATTCTTTAATTCTTTAATCTAAAATTTCTCTGGTCATTTTCTTTTTGGACTGAAGTCCAACTACTGCTCATTACTCATTACTCATTACTCATTACTCATTACTTATTACTTAAATAAAGATGTCCCTCTACCAACCCTTCTTAAACCATGCCATCCCCTTGCTTAAAGAGCAACTCGATCTGAGTGCCTATCCTATTCCTGAAGGGTTTGAGAGCAAAGAAGCTACCAGCGGCAAAGGCAAGCGGCAAGAAACAGTTGTTACCACTAGCTATGGCTTTAAATCCCCAAAACTCAGGCAAATTCGAGCGGCTCATGTTCAGGGGGGAAATTCTCTACAAGTTCTCAATTTTGTCATCTTCCCCCAGTTAAACTATGATTTGCCTTTTTTTGGGGCAGATTTAGTTACCTTGCCGGGAGGACACCTCATTGCCTTGGATATGCAGCCACTTTTTCATGATGAGGCTTACAAGAAGAAATACAGCGACCCAATTTTACCGATCTTTCAATCTTACCTAAACGATCTTCCCTGGGGAGGGGATTTTCCGGAAGAAGCAAAACCCTTCTTTTCTCCAGCCTTTTTGTGGACTCGTCCTCAAGAAAAAGAACTAGTAGAGACCAGGGTATTGGATGCATTCAAGGAGTATCTGGACGCTTATTTAAATTTTGTCCTGGCAGCTGAACCAATTAGCGATCGCGAAAGTCTAGAAGAGATAAAAAATGCCCAAATGCGCTATATTGGCTATAGGGCAGCTAAAGATCCAGCACGAGGAATGTTTACCAGGTTGTATGGGGAAGAGTGGACGGAAGAGTACATTCACGGCTTCCTCTTTGATTTGGAACGCTATTTAGGTGTTAGGTGTTAGGTGTTAGGTGTTAGGTGGTAATGAGTGATGAGCAGTAGTTGGACTTCAGTCCAAAAAGAAAATGACCAGAGTAATGAGTAATAAGTGATGAGTAGATATAGATTTTTCTCCTATCTCCCCATCTTCCTTGTCCTCCCCATCTCCCCATCTCCCCATCTCCCCATCCCCCCATCCCCCCATCTCCCTTATCTCTACCTTGCCATTAGCTTGGTGACTGTGGGTTTCTTCGCGGTTTATTACCTGCTACTATTGCAGATCTCCCAGCGTCGCCAAGCAGAAATGAGCCTGCGACAGCAAACTGAGCGAGAGAGGCTAGTTAACCAAATTGCTCAACATATCCGTCAATCTTTGAATTTAGAGGAAGTTCTAACTACTACAGTCTCAGATGTCAGGGAATTTCTGCTAGCGGATCGGGTGTTGATCTATCGCTTTTGGGAAGATAAGACTGGTAGCGCGATTACCGAAGCCGTCTTACCTGAGTATCCGGCAATTTTAGGGCAAATATTTCCGCCAGAAGTCTTTCCTCCAGAGTACCACCAAGCTTATGCTAATGGTAAAGTACGAGCGATCGCAGATCTCTCCGAAGACTTGGAGACTTGTCTGGTAGACTTCCTGGCTGAGTTTGCGGTTAAGGCAAAATTAGTGGTTCCGATTATCCAACAAACACGAGAATTACCAACTCCAGGCACAGGAGAGACTGATACTAAGTTGCACTCCAATTTAGTAACTCAGGAAAAGTTAGGGCAAAACCAGGAGTACACAGCTGCTCATCGTTCCCAGCCTTACCTTTGGGGACTACTTATTGCTCACCATTGCCGCGCCACCCGACAGTGGCAGCCTTGGGAAATTGACTTGATGAAGCAACTGGCTACTCAAGTAGCGATCGCTATTCAGCAGTCGGAACTTTATCAACAATTGCGACAACTCAATACTAAATTAGAGTGCCGAGTCCAGCAACGCACTGAAGAACTAGCGAAAACTAATGACATATTGCGCCATACTAATCAGACCCTGTTGTCTTTGATTTCTGCTTCTCCTCGGGCTATTTTTACCCTTGATTTACAAAAACGGGTCAAAATTTGGAACCCTGCTGCTGAGAGGATGTTTGGTTGGACAGAAGCAGAAGTCCTAGATCATCCTAACCCTGTGATAAAGGAAGAAGATGAGTCAGATTATCAAGCCATCTGGAAAAGTATTTTAGCAGGAATTACACCCCCCAGCTTAGAAGTGAGCCGACACAAAAAGGATGGTTCTCCCATTGACATTGTTTTTTCAGCGGCTCCCTTGACTGATAGCGAGGATAAGGTTAGTGGCTTGGTGGCGGTTGTAGCTGATATTACTGAACAGAAGCGTACCTCGGAACAAGTGCGTCTGCTGCAATCCGTGGTAGTTAACACTAATGATGCTGTCATCATTACTGAAGCGGAACCCATCGATCTTCCCGGTCCCCGCATCCTCTACGTCAACCAGGCATTTACGACAATGACTGGTTATAGTTTAGAAGAAGTTTTGGGACAAACCCCCCGCCTCCTCCAAGGTCCGAAGACAGATCTTGTGGCACTGGCTAGGGTGCGTTCTGCTCTTTCTAATTGGGAATCGATTACAGTAGAGTTGATTAACTATCGCAAAGACGGCAGTGAATTTTGGGTCGAGTTCAGCGTTGTGCCAGTTGCAGATCAGCAGAATAATTATACCCATTGGATTGCAATCCAGCGAGATATCACAGAACGTCGGCGCACAGAAGCAGCCCTGCGCCAGAGCGAAGAACACTTCCGCTCTCTGATCGAAAATGCTTTGGATATTATTACCATTCTAGCACCCGACGGGACAATTCACTATGAAAATCCCTCAGTTGAGAAAGTATTGGGTTACTCACCCCAAGATTTAATCGGTGAGAACTTTTTTACCTACATCCATCCAGATGACTTAGCTAATATTTATCCGATCCTCAGTCAGGCTCTATCTAACTCCGAAGAAACTCACCCCATTGAATTCCGCCGCCGCCATCAGGATGGACAGTGGCGCACCTTTGAAGCCTTACCGAAAGCACTTAGCTTTAGCCAAACCAATCAATCCTTAGTTGACAGTGACCCGTCACCGAAAATTGTCATGAACTCCCGGGATATTACAGAAAGGAAGCGATTAGATGAAGTGCGGTTGGCTTTAGAGCGAGAGAAAGAATTGAATGCCTTGAAAACCCGCCTCTTTTCCATGGTTTCCCATGAATTTCGCACACCTCTGAGTACCGTCCTTGCCGCAGCTCAATTGCTAGAAACATCTCCTAGAGCCTGGGAAAATTCGGAAAAACGGGAGAGAAATTTGCGCCGCATTCAGGATTCGGTCAAAAATATGGTTCAACTGTTAGATGATATTCTCACTATTAATCGCGCTGAAACTGGCAATTTAGAATTTAATCCCGAATGGCTAGACCTAGAACAATTTGCTCGCAATTTTCTCGAAGAGATGCAATTGAGTGCTGGTGTTCAGCATAAACTAAATTTCGTTTGTCGAGGTCAAAATACGGTTATCTATGCGGATCAAAAGCTATTGCGCTCGATTTTTGCCAATATTATCTCTAATGCGATTAAATATTCCCCAACAGGCGGACGGATTCAATGCTCACTAACTTGTGAACCCCAAAGCGTCCAAATTCAAATTCGCGATCGCGGTTTAGGCATTCCCGCTGAGGAGCAAAAACAACTCTTTGAGCCTTTTTACCGAGCCAAAAATGTCCGTCACATTGAGGGAACGGGATTAGGACTAGTGGTGGTGCAAAAATGTGTGGACTTACACGGAGGTAGTATTGAGATTGTCAGTGAAGCGGGGAGGGGTACTACTGTTACTGTTAGACTTTTTACTTTCAAGAAACTAGGGAATGGGGAATAGGGAATGGGGAACAGAATTGTTTCTTTCATTCAATTGGGGGCGCGAATCGAGAGATTCAACTATTATTGTCACCCCGTCAGGGTTTCTAGGGCAAAATTATGCCAGAAACCGGGTTTCTGGCATCGTGGGAGTAAACCATGCGGATGGCGAGAATCGAACTCGCAAGGCTTACGCCACACGCCCCTCAAGCGTGCGTGTCTACCAATTCCACCACATCCGCGTGATTATCTATTATATCAAACAATTTTGCAGTAAACAAGTAGTTTTGATATTACTACCGAAAAACAATGGAATCATCTAAAGGCTTAATCTTGGTTCCGGGATAGTAAAAATCAAGGATGCGCTCACTTGTCCAACCAAGTTTGGCTAAGTTGTAGGAACCGTATTGGCTCAAACCAACCCCGTGTCCAAAACCACCTCCAATAAATGTATAACCGGTGAGGGTTTGGTTGTCTCCGTAGATGGGTTCTAAGTAAAAGAGAGTACTCAGCGGTGGTCCAAAGGCGCTGCGAGCTTCATTTTTTTGGAGTACGATAGTTCCCTGGTCAGTTTTGACGGTCAGTTTGAGGACTCGTCCTGCAGGCGATCGCTCTACTACTTGCATCTGCTCAATGTCGTTAAACTCAGCTAGGGGATGCTTGGTTCTTTTGAGGTACTTTTTTAGATGGGTTTTGATCTGCTCAAGGCTATTTTCCTTACTCCAGCGGAAGACATCTCTGCCAGACTCATTAAATCCCTCTTTTAAAGAGATGAACTCCCGGAAGTTTTGTTCATTTGCTAGGGGTTTTTGGGCTAAATCCCAGACTGGGTTGGGGGAGTCGATCACGGTTTTGAGGTAAGGACGTTGTGAACCATTCCACACATCACTGAAAGGAGCAGTGATACCACCAGTTGTGGAAGAATAGAGGGCGTCTACTAACTCGTTGTTGTAAGTTAGAACCAAACTTTTGGTTGCTGCGATCGCTTGGTCAGCACTGGCTACAGTACCGGTTAGTCCTTTGTACACTTGACAGTGGGTAGTAGCGCAAAGTTCGTAGTTGTCAGCTTCAAACCGCCGCAGATTCCTCAAAGCATAAGTTCTGGCAAGAATGGTTTGAGCTTCTACTGCTTCATAGGGGGCTCCTGGTCCAATTTCGTGAGGTACAACACCTCGCAGATAGGTTTCTATTGGTACTTGATTGACTAGGGTGTAAGTACCGTAGGCGTTGGGTTGGACTTGCAGGCGTCCGCTATACAAACGAGCATTTTTCCCCTCTTTACCTTGACTAACTTGGATCAGGTTATTTTCGGAATTAATCTCTAACTTGAGACGATTGTAACGATAACCATTGACCACAAACGATACCCGTGGTATTTCTTTAAGGATTGCTGTCTCAAGATAAGCA
Organism: Symploca sp. SIO2E6; assembly: GCA_010672425.1. Taxonomy (GTDB): domain Bacteria; phylum Cyanobacteriota; class Cyanobacteriia; order Cyanobacteriales; family Coleofasciculaceae; genus Caldora. The sequence goes on along the minus strand of JAAHGR010000226.1, from coordinate 3,410 downwards.
TTTTTATCTCCTTGGGCTTTAATACTTTGCAGCAATAAACGCCTGATTAAGGGAGTTTGATAAACATCTCGTTTTGCCCAAACCTGCCAGCGACGGGGTTGCACTATTTCTACTTCAATCCCCAACGCTCGCCACTGATTAGCACTGTCTTCTGCGGTTTCAAAAGTGCCGTGGTCACTGAGTACTAGACGTTCTTCTACTTTGGGCACAGGTAGAGGTTGCATGGCCACTTCCAATTTCAATTTCTCTGTTAAGAGAGTTTGGGGTTGCATATCTCCTGACAAAAAGCCCAAGGTAAGGCGATTGCCTGCTGTTGCTTGCAAGGTTAGCTCATCTGTTGCTTCAGTGCCAAATCGCTGCACCACCCCAACTTTTAGCTCCACGTCCTCAGTTTTCGGCATCGTTGCACCCAGAGCACTCAGTCCCCAAAACAAGCATGAAGTCTGAAGTATCAAGTAGGAAAATAGCGCAGTGCAGCGGAAATAACCCACTAGTCCAAAAGGGGAAGAAAGCTTAATACGCAACCTTTCTTCCCTTCTGACTTGAAAGTAGGGAACAGGGAACAGGGAACGGGGAACAGGGAAGAGGCTACTTTCATCACCTGGTGGTGAAATTTTTTCATCGGGACTGCCTTCTGCCTTCTGCCTTCTGCCTTCTTGCACTAGCTTCTTGCGCGATAACTTTACCGTCTTCATCACCTAACACCTAATACCTAATACCTAACACCTAATTACTCAACAGTACTTCACCATTAATCATCTCCTGAGCAGCATCTAGTAACACTTCTTCCAAATAGGGTTTGGTGAAGTAGCCACTAGCTCCTAACTGAACAGCCATTTGCCGGTGTCGGTCAGCCCCACGAGAAGTGAGCATGGAAATTGGTATATCTCTTAGAGTCTCATCTTCTTGGAGCTTTTTCAACAATTCCATACCATTCATTCTTGGCATTTCAATATCACAGAAGATAATATCGCAAGGTAGACCTGACCGGAGTTTTTCCCAGGCTTCTTGACCATCACGAGCCTGTTCAACTCGATAACCGGCTTTGGAGAAGGTCATCTCTAGTAGTGAGCGTACTGTAATCGAATCATCTACAATAAGAACCATTGGTTCATGGGGAGCTTCTTCGACTAAGGTGTTGCCTTCGGCTTCGGTTCTCGACCAGATGGGGGAGTCTGGACGATTTGGTCTTCTGGAGAGGTCGATGAGTTCCATCACATCGGCAATCGGCATAATTCGACCATCTCCCAAAACCGTTGCTCCGGCGATGCCTACTGGTTTGGGGGCCGGGCCTTCGAGTTGCTTAATCACTATTTCTTGCTCACTAAGCACTTGATCCACCTGGATCGATAGAAAGTTGTTACTGGCACTACGCAACACCAATATCGAGATGAGTCCATCTTCCCGTTTGCCACCATAGACAGAACCTCGACTGAGGTGGCGATTGTACTTTAATAATTCAGATAAAGGTTGAAAAGGCAGTTGAATATCTTTCCATTGGATAAAGTTTTGACCTTGTGAATCTGTTTGAATGCGATCTGGGGAGATATCAAAAGTGTCTTCAACTCCATCCATCGGGAAAGCAATAGTTGCGCGATCGCTCAAGCAACAGAGTGCTTTACTGATACTTAGGGTTAGGGGCAGACGGATGGTAAAGGTTGTTCCTGCGCCTAGGGTAGAATCTGTGTGGATCGTCCCGCGAATTTCACTCAAGCTGGTACGGACAACATCCATACCAACTCCTCGACCTGCGTACTCATCTTCTTTGTCTTTGGTGGTAAAACCGGCGTCGAAGAGAAATTCGTACAAATCTAAATTGGTCAGCTTTTTGGCCTCTGCTGGAGTGAGGAGTTTTTTCTCAATGACCTTGTTTCTTACTTTTTCAGGATTGATACCTGCCCCATCGTCGGAGATGGAAATGACTGCTTGGTTACCCTGATAGAAAGCCCGGACAGTAATTTTACCTACTTTTTGTTTGCCGGCTGCTTGGCGTACTTCTGGCGTTTCAATACCGTGAGTAATGGCATTGTTAACCAGGTGAGTCATCGGTGCATTGAGATGTTCAATGATCATTTTGTCGATCAGGGTCTCCCTACCCTCAACCTGTAGCTCAGCCTGTTTGCCTAACTTCAGGGAAATATCCCGTACTGCACGGGGCAAGCGATCCGCAGTTTGGGCAAAGGGTACCATACGTGCTCGCGTTAGACCTTCTTGCAGTTGGGTGGTTCTCTGTCGCAGGTTGCGGGCAACTTGATCAGTTTCATCAGCTAAAAATACGATGTCAGATGCGGACTCTCGCACTCTAACTATGAGCTCGATCATTTCTTGGGAAAGGGTATGGAAACCGGTAAATCGATCCATTTCTAGGGGATCGTACTCTGCTCCATTGCCTTGACTATTTTCTGAGGATGATTCCCCACCGAAGAAAGAACGGTAGTTGTGGCGGCTAGCTAATAGAGAACTTTCCAAGAGCGATCGCTCATACAAGTCCTGCATCCTGGCACCAACATCATTAAGGGACAATACTTGGTGATTCAAGTTATCCAAAAATTGCCGTAAGCGTTCTTGGTCTTGCTCCAGGCGATTGCGGTTAACTACTAATTCTCCCACCAAGTTGCTGAGGTCGTCTAGGCGTTTGATCTGAACCCGCATTGTCTGCTCAAACATTCTGGGACGGGGACGGTTCTGGGTCATAGTTTGCCGCTGATCAGCTTTGATGGTTGGTGGGCCCCCCATGGTCTTATCCGCCTGCTCGAGCATGATCTCCAACTCTCCAAAGTCATCATCCTCTGCTTTGGCTGCACTCTTCTCTAGTTTTGGTGATGGTTCAGCTACCTCAGGTGTCTCTTCATTTAAGAGGATTTCGAGGTCACTAAACACATCGATTTCCGTTGAGCCTGATGAGGCAGTAGTTGCAACCACAGGAGTTGTGGTTGTCATTACCGGAGGTGCTTCTGCTTCGAGCATTGCCTCTAACTCATCGAACATCGCTACTGAGTTAGCAATGGTAGTCACAGGTGCTTCTGTTTCGAGCATTGCCTCTAATTCATCGAACTCAGAGGCTACTACAGGCACTGTGGCAATATTAGCTTTGCTATCCTCCTCTAATTCTTGGGTATCTGTAGTTTCATCTGCTTCAGTTTGCAGGAACTCTTGTTGCTCTTCTAGTTTTAATACTTGTGGAGCTTCACTACCAAACAAATCTGCTTGCCAGTCTAATTCCTGCTCCTGGTTCGGTATTTCTTCTGAAAGAAGGGATGCTAATTCATCTACCTCTGTAGTGGCTAGGGGATTCTCTACTGCCTCCTTTGGCAGTGATACTTCACTACCAAATAAATCTGCTTGCCAATCTAATTCTTGCTCCTGGTTCGGTATTTCTTCTGAAAGAAGGGATGCTAATTCATCTACCT
>JAAHGR010000225.1:3447-10737 GCA_010672425.1 Symploca sp. SIO2E6 | reverse complement strand
TCCGCATACTAAATGAGGATTGTATTTTGAGGTTGGTAAGTTTACCTTTGCCACGTAGAATGTTGAGGGATTAGGATTATCTAGACGCAAGTCAAATAACTGATGCATCATGCCTGATAATTTTGTTATGCTACCAAATAGCGGATAGGGGCTAAAACGCACACAAAACATCACAATATTTGCCATAATTGCCTCAATACAGTTTTGCAAAGTAGCCTCAGAAAAATATTTTAGTTTATCATGTTTTGTTTTGTTGTAAGCATCATACCAACCTAAAGACCGTGTTGGAGCTGATGAATTCCAATTTTTAAATGGTTTAATGTGCCCAACATTTACATATGGTCGTAAATTCAACTCATATTCCTGCAAGAATAGTGGCGTACATAACTTAACGTAGTCTTTTGTATTAAAATATCTTGCACTCGGCGTAGCACCTGCACGATTCATATACTGAGTCCAGTAATTTTCCACCTCGGTACAGGCTAGAATTAACAATTCGCGTGTTTTATGACTATAAGATTGTAGTCCACTAGGTGAGGGTTCAATATAAATGAAAAGGTTATCTAGATAGTCAATTAACAACCTAAGAGCCTGTTCGGCAGCTCGCTGTTCAGATTCATTAGTTGATAGCGCTTGGTAAATTTGTTCCTGATAATATATTCCTGGCCGCCAAACATAATCAACAACATCACCCACATCATTGACACTTTCCTGAATATTGATTGCTCCAAAAGTATTTAAGATCCAATTATCTAAACTACCTGATTTCTGCTGACTTGCTGTTAGACCAGAAGACTGTACCCATAAGCCGTTTTCTTGGCCATAAATATGGATAAAGAAATTGCCATGTTCATACCCGTAGCCTTGTGGTTGTGCAACATGCAAGTTATCAACCCAGCCAGGTAGTGTTGTTTTTGTATTTGTATAGGTAAATGCTTTCAATTCAACTCTCAAACATACAGTTTAATTTTTATAGTACAAGTACGATCACAAATCATGTAGGGTTGGCAAAATAAATGACTCCAACAATTAGGTTGAGAAAATAATCATTTTTGCCCACCAATCCGGGAGCATCTCAGTTTTGCACAAATACCAATGGTGAGGGGTTGTAACCCCTTATATTCTGTTATCCAGATCGACGATTTACAAAGGTGAGATGCTCCCCACCAATCCCGATTTGGTGATTGAGGAAGGGTTTAGTGGGCATTGTTTGGAGAATATTATCAAGACTATTGTAGCTTTTTAACAATGCTCACCCTACGAGATTTGCTAACATCTTAGCAAACTAGAAGCTCCAATTGTTCCTGGGCAAGTTGAACGCCTCGACGTTCCAAATATTGCCGCAAATTAATCTGAATAAATAAATCCTTGAGTTCTTCTGCAATATCAAGGGGAGGTATTCCAGCCAAAGCGCTCGCAATTAATTTCTCTGCCATCTGTAATTCTCCACATTCGATGGCTAAAGCAGCAGCACTCCGATGAAGAACAGAGCGCGTAGGTTCAGCTTGTAGATTATCCGCAACCATCATAGCTGCTTCTGCTTCAAGATCTAAAGCACGTCGGAGAATTTTTCCAACTTCGAGCATATCCCCCCTAAGCTTTTTGATCGCTGCTTGCTCAGCTAAATCCATTGCTTGCTCATGAAGTTCTCTAACCTTATTCATTGCTTTATAATCCAGACTAGTCGAATACTAGAAACCTCAAGACTACCACCTAACAGCTAACACCTTATTCTTCCTCCGTCTCCCTACTTTCAGCTTCAGTATCGGTTTCCGGTTCTTCTAACTCCAGGTTAGAAGGAACTTCACTCTGCGGCTCCGGTTCCTGGTTTTCTACTTCCGGTTCTGTCTTTGGTGGCTCTGGAGTATTTACTACAGATGGTGTTGGCTGTACTCTAGGACGTGGACGTGGACGTGGCGGTGGTGGCGGTGGTGGCGGTGGTGCTAAACGCCTTTGCCAGGTCTGAATTTGTGACTGTGCTGACTGATAAGCTTCTGTACCAGAAGGAACCATTCTCGCGATCGCGATCGCTTGGTTTAAATTAGATTGCCGATTGGCTATTCCTAATATTTGACGACTCCAGCGATTAACAGCAATTCTAGCATCCCCTCTGGAAGTTGATGAACTTGGGACTTGCCTTGCTAGGCGAATTGCGTTAGTAAGGGCTTGTGGGGTTCCTGGTTTAGCTGCACCGTAAGCTTCCTGTAAGCTTTGCTTGCCGATAAGTTCTGTTTGCCAGGTGCTGATTTTTCTTTGGGCTTCATTGTAGAGGGGAATTCCCTGCCTTACCTTTTTGGCAGAAGTGACGGCAGCAGGTAGATTCCCGGAAGCAGCATAGGCGTCGGCATTATCGAGAAAAGGCTTATCTTGCAAACCCTGAATTTGGCTTCTCCACTGCCTAATTTTGCTTTGCGCTTCCTGATAAAGTGCTCTATCGGGAGCAATGCGACTTGCTTCTCGAATCGCTTCCTGCAAAGATTGAACTCCACCAAAACGAGCATATTGTACCGCTTCGTCGAGATAAGGTCTATCTTCGAGCGTTTCAATCTTAGTCCTCCAGGTGGTAATCTTATTACGTGCTTCCTGATAGCGAGGATTGCCTTTGGGTATTTGTTGTATTTCTGCGATCGCCATTCTTAAGTCATTTGCTAGACCGGAATTAGCATAGTTGTCTGCTCTTTCCAGGCGGACCACATCATCAATCTCTCGCTTCCAGCGGGTAATTAACTGCTGTCCTTTCTCATACAGAGGACGTTCACTTCCCAACCTTTCGGCAGTAGCGATTGCATCTTCCAAATCTACGGCTGTCCCTGCTTCAGCGCGGGATATGGCATTGGCTAAGTCAAATAAGTCAGACTTTAACTCTGGCGCTTTAACGCTATCGGGAAGTGTATTACTAATATCTAAAACCCCTTGCCAGTTCCCCTCATCCAGCCATTTCTTGGCCATGTTCAGCAGCTTCTCACCACATTTAGCAATTAAATCTTGAGCTTCTTTATAGGCATAGCTGCTAGCAGGAATTTGTTCGGCTTGCTTAATTGCTTCTACGATATTCTCTATCTGACTACTTCTACTGAGTCGGAAAGCCTTATCGAGTCGCTCACTTTCCTTGCGTGCTTTCTGAATGTTCTGAATTAATTCTTCATACTTAACCGTTGCCCAATATTCATTACCGATATAAGTCAAGCGCACTGCTTCTTTAAAAGCATCGTTCCACTTAGTATTCCTCAGGGCTTGCTCAGCTTGTTGATAATGATCCTGTGCTTTGGACCAAATTGTTTGCCATTGATCAATGCGGTCTTCTACTAACTTATAGGCAGCTACTCCTGCGGGGATTTTTTGGGCAATCTTGATTGCTTCGTCTAGTTGACCCGCCTGGAATTCCTTTTCACCGATTTTCAGTAAATCTAGAGACCATTGTTCGATATTACGGTCAATCTCTGGTCGTAAGGGATGGTCATCTGGCAAATTCTTCACTAGAGAAATTGCCTCTAGCAAGTCTGCCATGGTCTGCTTATTAGCGGCAACCTGTCCACAATAAAGGCGCATTGATGCCGAAGCCGTGGGTAAAAATAGCCTGGGACAATTGGGAACTGCAGGCAATTTTAACAAGATAGCGATCGACATTAATCCTAGGCCACCGGAAAGCAGGACGATCAGTATTCCCCAAAACCTCCAGGTACTGGAAAAGGGTTTTCGCCGTTGCTGCAACTCTTCTGGGGGATGTAGAGCCTCTCTTCTCGCAGTCAGCAGTTGACTAGCTGAGTTTTCTCCATGGAGATTGGGGGAGTTTTGCCTGCTATAAGTGCTAGCAACATGATGATGAGCATCTTGTGGTTCTGAGGTAGGATAAGCCGAGGGTTGTTGGCTCTCAGAGGTATCGTTTTGCCGTTGCCACCCATCACGCCGCCTCTGCCTGGAATTCCTTAAGGCAGACCATTGGTCGGGAATTTCTCGATTTCTGCTCATAACTCACACCACGCCCTATCCTAAGCTAGCACAACTGATCAATTACTAGTCCTTGTCATCCTACCCTCAGCAGATAAGCTGGTCAATATCAATTTTTACGGTTTAGGGAATTGGGAATTGGGAATTGGGAATTGGGAATTGGGAATTGGGAATTGGGAATTGGGAATTGGGAATTGGGAATAGTAGCACACCTAAAATTGTAGCAATTTAGCCATGTAGGTTGGGTAGAGCTTTCTTCGTGACCCAACACGGGAGGGAGCTGTGTTGGGTCTCGTTGCCTCGACCCAACCTACATCTATCATGCATGGCGGTGAAGTTTTTTCATGGGAACTGTCTTGTTTCTTGAAAGCAATTTATACCTTATAGGCGCACACTTATTCCATTATTCAAATGATAACCAAAAATCACGATAATTACAACAGTGATATTTTCGTTGCCTAGAACACCGATTGGTGAAACCGGGTTTCTTGGGAAAATTTCTGACATTTAATCGTTATTCTTACGAGAAACCCGGTTTCTGGCGATGGCAATCAAGATCCCCGACTTCTTCTGGCAGTAAGAGAAACACTATTTCCCACCTCCTTCCTTGCCCCTGAGCCTTACGCTTGTGTTGATTTAATTCTTTAATCCAAAATCTAAATAAATCTAAAATCTAAAATCTAAAATCTAAAATAGTTTCTCAAGAGATGGTACTAAATCCTTAACCTGAAGTAGACTATCAAAGTAATGTTCTTGCTCTAACCGATTTATTGCAGCCTGCATGTTAGCCAAAGTAACCTCTTCAAGGATAATCATGCCAGGTTCAGCAACAAATTTATGTCCTAGTTTTACCTCTTCTTCTAAATCTTGACCCAATCGTATGTAATCGTAAAAAACGATAGCATATCTGTTACCATTATTAAGTTCGACTTTGACATGGTTGAGGTATCCTCTTGCTTTTGTTTCATCCTGCTCTCGCTCATCAAAGCTGTACTCAAATAGTAGCTTAGCCATTTTTGTTCTCCATGTTAAACACTAGTTATAAACATAATTTGGCATTCACCGGTATCATTCGCTCCATAATGCTTTATTGGTTGTAATTTTAGCTGTTTTTTGCTATTATCCTAATAATGGAATAGGTGTGCGCCTGTAATGTACTGAAATACAGATAGCGTTTCCTCAAATCAATGCAAAAGCATTAGACTAGTGTTCTGTCAATCAAGAAATGACGGATAAACTCTCTCTCCGCGTCCCTGCGTCTCCGTGTCTATCTCAACCCATCAATTAAAAATTGACAGACCACTAGTTGGGTGAAGCTTTCTTCGTAACCCAATACCGAATCTGCCGGTAATGGTTAATGTTGGTTTTGCGATCGCGGATATTGCTGCTACAACAATTATATCAGTTGTGGAACAGGCTTCTAGCCTGTATCATATCAAATCCGGCTAAACACTTATCGTATCCTTCTACCTTGCAACCTTCTTTCTTCCCTTGGAGCCTTCTGCCTTATTGTCACCGAAGTGTAACTATTCTATCAGATTTGATATCAACGCCCCAATTCCCCTATGTGGGAGGGAAATTTTTTGGTTACCGCAAGGTTATCGATAGGGCGGGTTTTGTCTTGAGATTGTCGCTAAATACATTAACACCTTACCTAAACCCGCCCCTACAGTCTCTGATTTGAACTTTATTAAGGTTTGTAACAAAATCCCCCTAATTTTTCTCACTCAACTGCATAACTGGAGTTTTGTTTCTCTATTAACACTACAGAAGGACAAATAATCACCCCTTTTTGCAAAACTCGACAACTGTAGAATCTTAGGGAAACGCTCATGAATCGCTATTTGCCCACGATTATTAATGGTACTGCTAGTGATGACATCCTGGAGGGCACTCTAGGAATCAATAAAATCCTTGGTTTCGGAGGTAATGATGTACTCAGAGGAAACGAGGGACATGATTTTCTGTTTGGAGGTGTTGGCAATGATCATCTCTATGGGGGTCTAGGACATGATTATCTGTTGGGAGAGACGGGAAATGATCGTCTCTATGGGGATGATGGCAGCGATAAACTATATGGCGGTGCGGGAAATGATCGTCTCGATGGGGGTAATGGCAGTGATATCCTTGTTGGCGGCGCGGGAAATGATAACCTCTATGGTGGTGCAGGTGTAGATTACTTTAACGGTGGTGAAGGTATTGACGCTGTTCACTTCCAAGAAAACTTTGCCATTACTGCTGACTTGAGTCAAGGTCGTGCCACCTATATTAATGATGCTGGGGTAGAAGTAGTCGAGACTTTGATTAACATTGAAAGCCTAGTGGGAACGGCTTTCGATGACACACTTATCGGTGATGATGGCCATAATTGGCTGTATGGTAATGCTGGTGTTGATTACTTCGATGGTGGTGAAGGTATTGATACTGTTGTCTTTAATGAGAAATTTGCTATCAATGCTGACTTGAGTCAAAACCGTGCCACCTACATTGATGATGCTGGGACTGAAGTAGTCGAGACTTTGATTAACATTGAAAGCCTAGTGGGAACTGCTTTGGATGACACACTTATCGGTGATGATGGCAATAATTGGTTTCGGGGGAATGGTGGTGCTGATTACATTGATGGTGGCGAAGGTATTGATACTGTTATCTTTAATGAAAAATTTGCCATCACTGCTGACTTGAGCCAGAATCGTGCCACCTACATTAATAATGCTGGGACTGAAGTAGTCAAGACATTGATTAATATTGAATACCTAGAGGGATCTGCTTTCGATGACATACTAATTGGTGATGATGGCAATAATCTACTTCGAGGGAATACTGGTGTAGATTACTTCGATGGTGGTGAAGGTGTTGATACTGTTGGCTTTGTTTTTGAGAAATTTGCTATCACTGCTGATTTGAGTCAAAATCGTGCCATTTACATTAATGATGCTGGGACTGAAGTAGTCGAGACATTGATTAACATTGAAAACCTAGAGGGATCTACTTTCGATGACATACTAATTGGTGATGATGGCAATAATGTACTGTATGGTAATGCTGGTGCAGATTACTTCGATGGTGGTGAAGGCACTGATACTGTTGTCTTTAATGAGAAATTTGCCATCACTGCTGACTTGAGTCAAAACCGTGCCACCTACATTAATGATGCTGAGGTAGAAGTAGTCGAGACTTTGGTTAATATCGAAAACCTCGTGGGAACTGCTTTCGATGACATACTAATTGGTGATGATAGCAATAATCGGCTACAGGGGAATGCTGGTGTAGATTACTTTGATGGTGGCGAAGGTATTGATACTGTTAGCTTTCTTAATGAAGACTTTGCCATCACTGTTG
>JAAHGR010000225.1:0-3347 GCA_010672425.1 Symploca sp. SIO2E6 | reverse complement strand
GATGACATACTAATTGGTGATGATAGCAATAATCGGCTACAGGGGAATGCTGGTGTAGATTACTTTGATGGTGGCGAAGGTATTGATACTGTTAGCTTTCTTAATGAAGACTTTGCCATCACTGTTGACTTGAGTCAAGGTCTTGCCACCTACATTAATAATGCTGGGACTGAAGTAGTCGAAACTTTGGTTAATATCGAAAATTTAGTGGGAACTGTTTTCGATGACATACTAATCGGTGATGAAGGCGATAATACGCTGAATGGGAATGGTGGTGCAGATTACTTTGATGGTGGTGCAGGTATTGATACTGTTGGCTTTTCTCATGGGAAATTTGCCATCACTGCTGACTTGAGTCAAAATCGTGCCACCTACATTAATGATGCTGGGACTGAAGTAGTCCAGACTTTGGTTAATATTGAAAACCTAAGGGGAACTGCCTTTGATGACATACTAATTGGTGATGATAGCAATAATCGGCTACAGGGGAATGCTGGTGTAGATTACTTTGATGGTGGCGAAGGTATTGATACTGTTAGCTTTCTTAATGAAGACTTTGCCATCACTGTTGACTTGAGTCAAGGTCTTGCCACCTACATTAATAATGCTGGGACTGAAGTAGTCGAAACTTTGGTTAATATCGAAAATTTAGTGGGAACTGTTTTCGATGACATACTAATCGGTGATGAAGGCGATAATACGCTGAATGGGAATGGTGGTGCAGATTACTTTGATGGTGGTGCAGGTATTGATACTGTTGGCTTTTCTCATGGGAAATTTGCCATCACTGCTGACTTGGGTCAAAACCGTGCCAGCTACATTGATGATGCTGGGACTGAAGTAGTCCAGATTTTGGTTAATATTGAAAACCTAGGGGGAACTGCCTTCGATGATATACTAATCGGTGATAATGGCAATAATCGGCTACAGGGGAATTCTGGTGCAGATTACTTCGATGGTGGTGCAGGTATTGATACTGTCATCTTTAATGAGAACTTTGCCATCACTGCTGACTTGAGTCAAAATCGTGCCACCTATATTGATGATGCTGGAGTCGAAGTAGTCGAAACTTTGATTAACATCGAAAACCTAGGTGCAACTGCTTTCAATGATACACTTATCGGTGATGATGGTAATAATGGCTTAAATGGTGCCAAAGGAGATGATCTGCTGACTGGCGGTGCCGGTGCAGATAAGTTCAACTTCAGCTTTTTTGAGCAAGGAATTGATACCATTACTGACTTTAACTCTACCCAAGGAGACAAAATTCGAGTAACTGCCAGTGGTTTTGGTGGTGGACTCACCGCAGGTTTGCTGGATGCAGAAGAGTTTACCATCGGTTCAGCGGCTACTAAGGCAAGCGATCGCTTTATCTATAATGATGCTACCGGTGCCCTATTCTTTGACCCCGATGGTACAGGAATTCTAGCACAAGTCCAATTTGCTCAACTCTCTGGTGGAGTTACTCTCACCAACAGTGACATTTTCGTTGCTTAGAGTACCGATTGGCGAAACCGGGTTTCTTGGGAAAATTTCTGACATTTAATCGTTATTCTTACAAGAAACCCGGTTTCTGGCGATGGCAATCAAGATCCCCGACTTCTTCTTGGGGGAAATCGAATAATCATCCTCTTCAACCAAGAAGTCGGGGATCTATACGGCACAAAATTTCGCTCACCCACCAAGATCCCCGACTTCTTCTTGCGGGAAAATCGAATAATTATCCTCTTCAACTAAGAAGTCGGGGATCTATACGGCGTAACCAAGATCTCCGACTTCTTCATTGGGAGAAAATGAACCAGATTTTTTAATTCCTACAAAATCGTTAAATAAGTTTTTGTCGGACTGATGGGCAATGGTCTCAAAGTTTGACTATTTAAGTCAATCTCTAACCCCAAAGATTCCAACGGAAGTACTCCTAACAGCGGCTCATTTCCTCCCGGCAACTCTAGACAATCAAAAGTGCCTTCTCTGTCAAACATTGATATCTTCGCATCTTGGAAAATTCGGGCTTTGCCAATCCCCATCGCCGTAGCCACATCGACTTCTTTGAGGAGTTTTAATCCTAATTGAGAGATAGCTTCTTTTGGTAGACATAAGGTAGTTGCCCCGGTATCGACTAAGACATTTTTCAGGGTGAGTGAGCGCACTTGGTCAGCGGAAATAGTTCCATCCTCTGCCCGAATTTGGTCAGCGCGATTAATGATAGTGACAGTAGTGAAAACTTTTCCCATATCTTGATTTTTGATTGGCATAGACCGTCTCCTACTCAATATTCGGAGTTATAATTCTACCAACGTGGGATAGCGCAAGCTGGTGTCGTAGGCAATCGTGCCCTCAGCACAACATACAATCAACAGAATGTCAACAGTCCCAATAATGCTCGTGCTAATTTTTTATTCATCAAAGCACGAGGAGTGTGAACTCCTCTTACCTCAACATTTTCCCATTTTTCCACGCTATTATTAGGGTTGTAGCTTAAAAATTGCCTGTTGAGGGATAAAAAAAGTTATAAATGGAGCAACATATACCTTTATATCATTTTTGTTTTTTTAACTCAAGCGCTGAAACGACGTAATCTCGTAAAAATTCAGTGCCAAAATCATCAGGTATTTTTTGTACTGGAAGCCAGTATGATGGAAATTACTTAAGCCAAGGAGAAAGAGCAGGGAAAGCGATTGCTTAATCTATATCGTTATTCTTACAAGAAACCCGGTTTCTGGCGATAGGCACCAGGATCCCCGACTTCTTCTTGGGGAAAGTCGAATAATTATCCTCTGCAACCAAGAAGTCGGGGATCTATACAGCGTAACCAAGATCCCCGACTTCTTCTTGGGGAAAGTCGAATCATCATCCTCTTCAACCAAGAAGTCGGGGATCTATACAGGTTTCTGGGGATGGCAACCAAGAGAAGGCAGTCCCAATGAAAAAATTTCACTACCAGGTGATGAAAGTAACCTCTTCAAGGATAATCATACTAGGTTCACCAAACAAATTTGTGTCCTAGTTTTACCTCTTTTTCTAAATCTTGACCCAATCGTATGTAATCCTAAAAAACGATAGCATATCTGTTACTATATCATCACCTTACCTCATTGTTAAATTTTTGCAAAATTTTTGTTGATTTTTCCCACAAATATCGTAACTTTGAGGAAAGTTATCAGTTATTTGACTTAAGAGCTTAACTGGTAAGATGCGGTGTTCCACCATCGATACCCTACAGCCCAATCACTCCGAAGGAGTATTTCTTAGGAGATATTTAATTATGAAATCTGTTCTGCTAGCTTTGAATTGGTTATCTTTCTTGATGTCTTTGGTAGCAGCGATTCCTTTGGGAATCGCTTCAA
>JAAHGR010000224.1:7507-10742 GCA_010672425.1 Symploca sp. SIO2E6 | reverse complement strand
ATTTTAGATTTTAGATTTTAGATTTTAGATTTATTTAGATTTTGGATTAAAGAATTGAATCAACACAAGCCTAAGGCTCCGAGGCTCCAAGGCTCCAAGGCTCCAAGGCTCCAAGGCTCCAAGGCTCCAAGGCTCTAAGGGAAGCTGACTTGTTTCTCTTATTCTTTTTGGGGCGGATGTCCCTAAAGATGCTCATTACTCATTATTCTCCCAAACCTGAATTAGCAAGACTTTGCATATATGTGCAAAAATGGGATGCACCCAATTGGTTCCCCTAATCCCCCTTAAACTTCCCGGAGGTTTTGGTGAAATTCGCCTTTATTATTGATCCGCTATCCCAGCTTGATCCCAGTCATGATACCAGTGTCGCCCTGATGGAAGCGGCTCAAGGATTAGGTCATGAAATTTGGGTGACTGAGGCTCAAAATTTGAGTGTCGTCGATAGTCAAGCCTGGGCACTGTTAGAACCGGTGCAATTGACACCGATAGAACAATCAGGAGGACGCTGGGTAGTCAAGCAACCTTGGTACAAGCGGGAAAATGCCGTTTTACTACCTCTGGAGTCCATGGACGCTGTCTTGATGCGGACAGACCCACCTGTGACCATTCCTTACCTCTATGCTACCTACATTCTAGACTACATCAACCCGGAGAAAACCCTGGTAATTAACTCCCCCAAGGGAATACGCACTGCCAATGAAAAAATGTATGCTCTCCAGTTTCAGGAAGCGATTCCGAAAACTATTGTTAGTCAGGATAAAGCAGTAATTAGGCAATTTGTCGAGGAACAAGGTGCAGGGGTACTAAAACCCCTAGGAGGCAAAGCTGGAGAAGGTATCTTATTTTTAGAACCAAGCGATCGCAATTTCAATTCTATCATCGAAGTTAGTACCCAACAGAGACGAGAACCAGTAATGGTTCAGGCTTACCTACCAGCAGCCAAGGATGGGGATAAGCGGATTATCCTACTGGATGGCACACCGATTGGAGCCGTTAACCGCATTCCCACTGGTAAAGAATTTCGCGGCAACATGGCAGTTGGTGGTAGAGTTGCCAAAACCGAGATTACACCCCGAGAGCAAGAAATCTGTGCTCAGGTAGCACCAAAATTACAACAGGATGGCTTGTATTTTGTCGGCATTGATGTTATCGGAGGCTACCTTACCGAAGTCAACGTCACTAGTCCCACCGGCATTCGTGAGATTGACTTGTTAAACGGTACTCGCCTGGGAGAAAAAGTGATTGAATGGGTTGGTCATTAGTTGTTTGTTATTGGTTATTGGTTATTGGTTATTGGTTATTGGTTGTTTGTTATTGGTTGTTTGTTATTGGTTATTAGTCATTGGTTATTAGTCATTGGTCATTAGTCCATAGTCATTGGTTATTAAGCAGTCACACAAAATTCATTACACATTGCCAATAAATAGAAACTTTACAATATAATGATCACAGCGATCGCAAATGGGCAATTAATTATGTTTAGGTACTTAGAACACTTGACAAACAACAAACAACAAACGACAAACAACAAACGACAAACAACAAACAACAAACAACAAACAACAAATAACAAACAACAAACGACAAACAACAAACGACAAACAACAAACAACAAACAACAAACAACAAACAACAAACAACAAACAACAAACAACAAACAACAAACAACAAACAACAAACGACAAACAACCAACAACCAACAACCAACAACAAACGACAAACAACAAACAACAAACAACAAATAACAAATGACAAACAACAAACAACCAATTGGTGTCGCAGTTGTCGGTACTGGGTTTGGCCAGAAAATTCACATTCCTGGCTTTCAGGCTCACTCCCGAACTCAGGTAGCTGCTGTCTATCACCGCAACCTTGAACAAGCCCAAGCGATCGCGACTACTTATAATATACCCCAGGCTTGCGATCGCTTGGAAGAAGTTCTGGCTCTACCGGAAGTTGCAGCGGTGAGCATTTCTACACCGCCGTTTCTCCATTATGAAATGGCCAAAGCTACCCTGGCAGCAGGGAAACATCTGTTGTTGGAAAAACCGATGACTCTCCAAGCGGCAGAAGTAAGGGAACTTCACCAGTTAGCCACAGCCAAGGGGGTTGTTGCCATGCCAGATTTTGAATTTCGCTTTGTACCAGCATGGCAACGGTTGGCGGAATATCTCGAAGATGGTTATGTGGGACAAAAACGGTTGATCAAAATTGACTGGTTAGTATCCAGTCGTGCGAATCCCGAAAGAGCCTGGAACTGGTATGCTCAAAAAGATAAGGGTGGGGGAGCCTTGGGAGCAGTAGGCCCTCACGCTTTTGATTATATCAGTTGGTTGTTCGGTCCAATCAAACGTTTGTGTGCTCTACTAAGTACAGCAATCTCCGAAAGACCAGACCCCACCTCCGATGGTCAATTAAAACCAGTAGACGCCGATGATACCTGTTTACTCTTGCTAGAATTAGCCGATGGTACTCCCTGTCAACTAAGTATTAGTTCCGTGACTTATCAGGGGCGAGGACATTTTCTCGAAATCTATGGCGATCGTGGTACTTTAATCTTAGGTAGCAGCAACCAGAAAGATTATGTGCATGGGTTTAAGCTGTTGGCAGCAGCAGCAGGAGAAACTCTCACAGAAGTAGAAATTCCCCAACGGTTAGCATTTCCCCAAACTTACCCCGATGGACGTCTAGCACCATTTATTCGGGTAGTTGATCAGTGGGTACAAAGTATTGATAGTGGTAAGGAGATCATACCTTCCCTGAGGGAAGGGATATACTCTCAACTGTTGATGGATTTAACTCATCAATCCCATGAGACGGGTAGTTGGGTAGAAGTTCCAAGTTTAGGTGTTAGTTGTTAGGTGTTAGGTATTAAGCCTTGGTGACAAGTTAAAGAATCGTGCATAATGTCTAAGTACTATATATCGGGTCTGCTTTTCCGATATCGGCATCCTTCGTAGGGGCGGGTTTAGGGACAGCCTATCCCATTTTACCAAAAACTGTCGCTACAAAACCCGCCCTGGGATATGTGAGCGCATGGTTTTGCTCCTTATCGAATTTTCCGAGATCCATCCCAGGTTAATTCAATCAATCCCCAAATCGATGTAGGCGATTGCCTACAGCACCAGCTTGCGCAAGCGCTGCTTGCAGCAGCGCTTGCGCTATCGCATATTCGTAATCCTTATCGAATTTTCCCATATCGATATCATTCGTAGGGGCGGGTTTAGGGACAGCC
>JAAHGR010000224.1:0-7497 GCA_010672425.1 Symploca sp. SIO2E6 | reverse complement strand
GCGATTGCCTACAGCACCAGCTTGCGCAAGCGCTGCTTGCAGCAGCGCTTGCGCTATCGCATATTCGTAATCCTTATCGAATTTTCCCATATCGATATCATTCGTAGGGGCGGGTTTAGGGACAGCCTAACCCATTTTACCCAAAACCGTCGGTGCAAAACCCGCCCTGGGATATGCGAGCGCATGGTTTTGCCCCTTATCGAATTTGCCGATATCCATCCCCGGTTAATCCAACCAATCATCAAATCAGTGTCAGCGATTGCCTACAGCACCAGCTTGCGCAAGCGCTGCTTGCAGCAGCGCTTGCGCTATCGCATATTCGTAATCCTTATCGAATTTTCCGATATCCATTCCAGGTTAATTTAATCAATCTGCAAACAGCGACACAGTTTACTGTCAAGTTTCAGCTATGGTGGTCAAATATATCTTTACCTATGTGGTTATTTATCCTATTTTGTGCTGTTATTATTTTATAATAGGCAAGGTGTACGCCTATACATGAAACTATCGAGTGCGTAGCATTTGGATAGGTGTATTGAGGTCTATGGGGTCAAATTCTTGACAGAGGTGGATTTCGCTTGTTTCTTTTGTAAGTTGTAGTATTAATTCTCAATGCAGGAGTGGATTGTTGAATAACGCAGGTCTTCCACGAAAAACAGCTAAGGCTTCCCAGTCACCAAGAGATGACATTCCAGTTGCTCAGCGAGATACACCAAAAGTCAAGCGTCGGAATAAGTTAAAACTCTTATTAATAATTCTTGGGCCTTTGGGATTAGGAGCGATTTCACTGCTCGTTGGTATGTCCATCCCTGTCTCTGAACCCCAGCCAACGGTAGAAACCTCTCCAGAGCCAACAGCTGCTGTGAGCGAGCCAGAAGAGGAAAGCCAGTCAGATGATCTCTTAGGACATTTTGAGTACGAAGAAGCACCAGTTTCTGAACTGCAAGCAATCACAGCCGATGGGCGCATCAAACTCCGCACAGCTGCTGCCCAGAAATACCAAGAGATGTTAGCAGCAGCTCGAGCAAGTGGTATCAACTTAACGATAATTTCCGGCTTCCGCTCTGTGGAGGAACAACAGCATCTATTTTTTGATATTAAAGCCCAACGAGGAGAAGTGGCAAGCAAGCGAGCGAAAGTTAGTGCTCCCCCTGGATACAGCGAACATCACACTGGTTATGCTGTTGATCTTGGTGATGCTAGTGCACCGGCAACCAACTTAAGTCCCAACTTTGAGAAGACAGCTGCCTTCAAATGGCTTGAGCAGCAGGCTCCTTACTATAGCTTTGAGCTGTCTTTCCCGAAAGATAATCCTCAGGGGATTAGTTATGAGCCGTGGCACTGGCGCTTTGTTGGTGATAGCCACAGCTTAGAAACTTTCTACAAAGCTCAAGAATTTACTAGTAGTCAATCAAAGGCAGAACACAGTCCAGATGAAAAAATTTCATCACCAGAGGACTAAATTTGACTAATGCCGTTACTACACCATGTATAGTGGTTATAAATTGAATAATTACGCTATATATGGCATAATTAAGTTTCCCCTGCTAACTTTTTGGTAATTTTCATTACTTAATTAAACTCTTTAAATTAGTTAAATCTTGCTGGAGTTCATTTTCTATTTCTTCAGAACTGTAGTTGAAAATACTTACCTGATACATCCCACAAGCTTCAAAAAATTGGGAGCGAGATAAACCGGATAATTCACCTGCTTTTCCAGCAGAAATTTTACCTAGTTCATACATTTTCAATGCAGCCATCAACCGCAAATGCTGTTCCATTTCTGCCTTGGTTAAATTAACAGTTAATTCTAAACCCTTTGGATATTTAATGGTTAATTCTTCCATTATTCATCAACTCCTAAATGGTTGCTTACTATTTTATCATACTTAAGGCGTGGTTTTTTGTGGGATAACTGCTAGCCAATAAAGTGATCGCTTGTCAATTCTGATAGAGTGGAACAAGGATGAAATTTGACTATTCCCTATTCCCTGTAATAATAGTTAACAAACAATCATAAATAAACTTTAACAAACCAATGCAGCCAGCCGCTCTCAATCTAATTGCCATTGGCATCTTCTGTATGACGCTTTCGGTGCTCCTTGGGCCAATGCTCAATATCCCACCAGCTATCCCTGCCATGACCACCCTTGGTGTCTTGAGTATTGCTACCCTTGACACCCTCAGTTTTCAAGGGAAAGGCGTCACCCTATTACTAGACTGGGTTGCCGGTGCAAGGAGTCAATATCGCGATCGCATTCTCCATCATGAAGCGGGTCACTTTCTAGTCGCCTACCTACTAGGTATTCCCATTACAGGTTATACCCTTACTGCTTGGGAAGCTTTTCGACAGGGTAAACCAGGTTTAGGAGGTGTTACCTTTGATACTAGAGAACTTTCCCCAGACCCCCTTGCTGCCAGTGAAGTACGCTTGACCTTAGAGCGATTCTGTACTGTTTGGATGGCGGGAGTTGCCGCAGAAAACTTGGTTTATGATCATGCAGAAGGAGGTGCAGAAGATCGGCAGAAACTCAGAGAGGCTTTAACCTCATTGGGACTTCCTACTAATGAGTACCTCATGAAAGAGCGCTGGGCAACTCGGCAAGCTCAAGGGATAATTGAAGAAAACTTCAGCGCCTATGAGGCTCTAGTTGAGGCGATGAAACAACGAGAGTCTGTGATAGAGTGTTGTGAGGTAATTGTGAAGGCTAATACAGCGCAGCAGAAATAAACACATTAGTCATTGGTCATTGGTCATTGGTTATTGCGACAAACAACAAACGACAAACAACAAACAACAAACAACCAACAACAAACAACAAACAACAAACAACCAACAACCAACAACAAACAACAAACAACAAACAACAAACAACCAACAACCAACAACCAACAACCAACAACCAACAACCAACAACAAACAACAAACAACAAACAACCAACAACCAACAACCAACAACCAACAACCAACAACCAACAACCAACAACCAACAACCAACAACAAACAACAAACAACCAACAACCAACAACCAACAACCAACAACCAACAACAAACAACCAACAACAAACGACAAACAACCAACAACAAATGACAAACAACCAACAACCAACAACAAACAACCAACAACCAACAACCAACAACCAACAACCAACAACCAACAACCAACAACCAACAACAAACGACATATAATAAATGATTAACAGACGTTTCTTGTTGCAGTTAATTGCTACTGCATCGGGCTCTATTTTTATGGGAAAAATGCTTAATGGTTGTGAGGCAACCAGTACCGAATCCTCGATTACCTCAGATACCTCCTGGTTGATGCCAGATGAATCAACCCCACATCAATGTACCTGGATGGCTTTTGGAGCAAGTAGGGCAAATTGGGGGCGTAAACTCCTGCCTGAGGTGCAAGACAATTTAGCCACAATCGCCCGGACTATTGCCCAGTATGAACCTGTCAAAATGCTGGTTCGGGAAGAAGATTATGACATTGCTGCAGCAAAATGTGGGTCTGATGTCGAGTTGATTGTTTGTCCTTTGGATGACCTCTGGATCAGGGATACTGGTCCTGTTTTTGTCGTCGATCAGGATGGTCAGAAAGCTGGTGTTGATTTCAATTTTAATGGTTGGGGAGAAAAACAGGATTTCGATAATGATGCCGAAGTAGCGGGTTTTGTGGCAGAAAAGTCTCAAGTGCCCCTGATTAATACAGACTTGGTGTTAGAAGGAGGTGGCATTGAAGTAGATGGTCGTGGCACAGCGATTATAACTGAAAGCTGTGTCTTAAATAACAATCGGAACCCAGGGCTCAGCAAAGCGGATTGTGAGACCGAACTTCAAGCTTTATTAGGAGTGCGAAAAATTATCTGGCTACCCGGTATTGCTGGTTACGATATTACTGATGGGCACACAGATTTTTATGCCCGTTTTGCCCACCCTGGTGTTGTAGTCGCAGGGTTTGAACCTGATCCTGACTCCGAGGATCACGAAGTTACCAAAGAGCACCTTGATATTCTACGATCAGCAACTGATGCTGACGGGCAAAAATTGGAAGTGATTGTGCTCCCAGGGCCACAATCAATTAGACCAGGTTATCCAAGGGATGAATTTGCTGCAGGATATATTAATTTTTACGTCATTAATGGTGCTGTGATTGCACCAGAATTCGGGGACACCAAGGCTGACAACCTTGCTCAAGAAGTATTAGCAGAACTTTTCCCTAACCGAGATATCGTGCAAATCAATATCGATGCTATTGCAGCTGGAGGAGGAGGAATACACTGCACCACGCAGCAAGAACCGAAGGTGTAACTATCGAGAAACAAGGTTCGGGGTTCGGTATTCAGAGTTCGGATTTATCGAGTTAAACTCTGGAGAAATCAGGGAACAGAGACTTGCAGATAATCGGTAAGTTATTATTTAAACAATCGGGAGAAGTCAAATGTAAAAAATATACAGGAGGTGCCAACAGAGTGAAAGAGAATAATCTTTGTGATAACAAGCAACTACTCCTAATCGATGATGATCCTAATCTCATTTTGCTAGTCCAAGACTACTTAGAGTTTCAAGGTTATGAAGTACTAACTGCCACTAACGGTCTCGAAGCTCTCTCACTGTTAGAGGACAACATCCCTGATATGATCATTTGTGATATTATGATGCCAGAGATGGATGGCTATACTCTAGTGGAGCAAATTAGGCAAGATCCTCGAACTAACTGGATTCCCGTACTATTTCTTTCCGCAAAGGGTCAAACTCAAGAACGTATTAAGGGATTAAATATAGGTGCCAATGTCTACATGGTAAAGCCATTTGAGCCCGAAGAGCTAGTAGCAGTAGTGGAATCTTCCCTCAAGCAAACTAGGCGTTTAATTCAGTACTCAGTGATTGGAGCAGAATCAGAATCTACCCGTCCAATTCCTACAAGTATTGAGTTGACCCGAGCAGAGTTGAAAGTAATCGAGAAATTGGCACAGGGTATGGCGAATAGGGAGATTGCCAAGCGTTTAAAAGTTAGCCAGAGAACAATTGAAACTCATGTATCCAATATGTTAAGCAAAACCCGACTCCATAACCGCACTGAGTTAGCACGTTGGGCGATTGATAACAGAGTAGTTTGATTTGGTGTCTGTACCTGCTTCAGAAGGGAAATTCTCCTTAACCGATGCAGTATAGGGAAGTCCAAGCTCTCACATCTAGAGCTTTTTTCCTCCCATATTTTCTACGAGCAGAGCATTTTCCTCATGTCACTTCCTGCTATTTTGGCAATATTGCTGGTGTTGAGAATAGGTAATCGCTTACATTTTCTTTCCCATCTCCCCATCCCCTCATCTCCCCATCCCCTCATCCTCCCTTAATAAGACACCTCCTAAATCCACCAAACTGACTCACAGCTTACTGTTGCCTGTTGCCTAGCACGTAGCAATATACCTTAGGGAATACTCCAAATGTCTAAATTCATTCAGGCACTCTAAAAAAGTATATTTGGCAATGCCCATGCTAAATTTTCCATCAGAGCTACCATCAACTAGTGTAGACTCTTAAACTTTCTGAGTAGACAAAATTTGATTGATTAAGGAAAAGTGCCGTGGATGTGGGGAATCAACAAAGGATCATCGGCTACTTCATTGAAGAAGCGAAAGAACACCTTGATACCATTGAACAAGGGTTATTAGAGCTGCGCTCAGTAGTGACAGATCCGGAGCGAGTGAATGAAATGTTTCGCGCTGCCCATTCTGTGAAGGGAGGTGCAGCAATGCTGGGCTTCGTCAGTCTTCAAAAGACAGCCCATAAGTTAGAGGATTCTTTTAAAGTCCTTAAAGAGAATGACATCAGTGTTGACCAAAGGCTAGAGACTTTGTTTTTAAGGGGGTATGATACCCTCAAAGACCTACTAGATAAGCTACAAAGTCCCTTTGGTCTTCAGGAAGAGGAAGCAGAGAAAACGGTGCAAGCAGCAGAACCTTGCTTTGTTGAATTGGAGAGTTACCTCAATCAGCTAATGAGTGGCTCGAGTGAATCACCGACAACAACAGCACCGACTCCCTCACTCGCTCCACAGCAAGCTCAAAAACAACTTCCCCCTTCTGACTTTGCCCCCCAGGTAAAAAACTGCCTCAAGCAGATGCTACAGCTGTTTAAACAACAAGAAACATCACAAACTCGTCAAAGCTTACAGAAGCACTGCAAAAATTTATTTGGGCTGGATGTCGGAAATCAAACTTGGCAAGAGTTAGTAAAAATCTCTAATAAAGCCATCGCCAATCCCCAGAATTCCTATCAAACCCTAGCACCAGTGGTAATTAAGGAACTCAAGCAAGCAAGCGATATGTTGCAACAAAACCAAGGTTGTGTGCTTACTCCCAGTCCAACGTTACAGCAACTCATCAGCAAAATACCAGATGGTGTTGCTGGTAATGAACCGAAGCAAATTACCTTGACGGTGGAACCCAAAGCTGCCGCTAAGACAATTGTTCAAAACTTTGATAATAAGCAACTCAGACAACTGATTAAGTTGCTTGCTCAAGCAGCTCGTACCCAGTAAAAGGTGTTATGCCCACATTGTAGAGACGTGCCATGGCACGTCTCTACAGGGTTTCGCGGTTTGTTTAAAACGGGGGCAATTAACCCGGATTTGGTATCAAAAGCGATCATGAACTAACGGAAGCAAGCGATCGCTTGCCCCACAAAGAG
Organism: Symploca sp. SIO2E6; assembly: GCA_010672425.1. Lineage (GTDB taxonomy): Bacteria > Cyanobacteriota > Cyanobacteriia > Cyanobacteriales > Coleofasciculaceae > Caldora. The sequence continues at coordinate 800 of JAAHGR010000224.1, read as the reverse complement.
TGTGATGCGATCATAAACTAGCTCAAAAGCGATCGCAACAGTAGTATTAAAACTTATGGTTCTACCCAATTTTCTAAATTCAACCCTTCAACTCTCAACAAATCGCGATCGTTAGAAACCACCGTTAAACCTTTAACAATAGCTGTTGCTGCAATTAAGATATCCTCAGTTTGAATTGGTAAACCCCTTAATCTGAGGTCTGCATGAATTTCTGCTGCTTTTTCCAAAATTGCTAAATTATCTAATAAGATTATTTGATAATCTTGACAAAGCTCATTAAATCTTTCTAATTGTTTAGTGGCTTTGACCGCAAACAGACCTCGTTTAATTTCAAAATAAGTAATACAACTGATTGCTAGTAAGTCTTTGTAGGACTTTACTTGCTCTATCTTTCTCTTGATATTCAGATTGTTTCTCAAAACTAAAGAAACAATATTCGTGTCTAATAAATAACCCATGATTTTTATTTGCGTTTAATCGCATCATCAAAAATAGCCAGTTGCTCAGGACTTAATTCATTTAATGTTCCGGCTACTGCTTCCGTCACCATAATCAAGCTGCAATGTTTCTTTAACTCTTGTTCTGACATGGTATTAAATTCTTCAATCGGTAAATTCTGTTGAAATAGTTTTGCTAAATGGTTGACCATCTCTGCATAATCAAGATCCTTTTTAAATAATGGTCGTTCTTCCATTAAAATAGCAACTACTTGCTCAATTCTCTGAATCAGGGATTTTTGGGTGACATCATTGGATAACATCTTGATAAACTCCGATTAGGTAACGATGGATAAGGCTGAC
>JAAHGR010000223.1 GCA_010672425.1 Symploca sp. SIO2E6 | reverse complement strand
GAGCGTCCTCAACTGGAAGCAAGGAATACGCAACCTGCTGATGATGGTGTAGTGGTTCTCCTAGCTGAGGTAAAACTGGATGGTGATGGTAATGTTGAGACAACTGATAATACTGTCCGCAAGTTAGCTAGTGTTCATCAGGAACTGGCTCAAGCTCTTGATGATATCTCAACTCTAAAAACGCAAATCTCAACGCTACAAAAACAAATTGAAGTTCTAGAACAAAACGGTTCACAAGGTCCACCGGGTCCACAAGGTGAACGAGGTCCAGAGGGTCCACCAGGTCCACAAGGTGAACGAGGTCCACAAGGTGAACGAGGTCCACAAGGTGAACGAGGTCCACAAGGTGAACGAGGTTCAGGAGATCCAAGATTTCCAGTAGATCCACGATTTCCAATAGATCCAAGATTTCCAGTAGATCCACGAGATCCAAGAAATCCACTATAGCCACTAAGTCTACTGAAGAACTTCCATAAAGAAGTTCTTCAGCGAACAAAATCGGTTCTTTACTTTCTTCTAGCATTTCTCCCAAAGAAACCCGGTTTCTGAATCGGTGTTCTAGATCCAGATTTGAAAATTACAAATAATAACAAGGAGATTCAAGATGGCAAATCCAGTCAAACGCTTACATTATTTCGACCAACAGTTTCTCAGAGAACAGGATTTTATTGACGAGCAAAATTATCATATACAGCGACAGCGGGATCACAACCGATTGCTGCATACACCAGGTATTGCCCAAGGACTAGAAATCCGCGATCCGCCATCTGGTTCAACCAGTGTCACGGTTAACCCTGGGATTGCCTATGATCATCAAGGACGAGAAATTGTTCTAGGGAACAATCAAGGGATTAATCTGGAAAGTTTTGCAGACAATCAATCTGTTTACCTGGCGATCACTTACACTGAAGAGGAGACTGACCCCAGTAGTCAAGCAGGCATAACTGCTAATACCCGCTGGACTGAAGCACCCGCGATCGAAACTTTATTACCTAATGCTAGTGGTCAATTTCCAGAAGATCCTGAAGAGAAAATTATCTTAGCCAAAGTAAATCGTAACGGTAATCAAATTGCTACTATTGATCGGACTGAGCGTCGTGGGGCTGGAGTAGTAGGTGGAGATTTTGTCACTAATAACCTAGCAGTAGGTGGTAATCTCAGGGTATCTGGGGATTTGGAAGTCCAGGGAGATATCATTGCTAGTGATAAAGACAATGGCAAGATTCAAACTACTGGCATGATTAGAGGAGCATCACTGCCACCTAATCTCATCAGAAATTCCTACATGAATATACTCGATGGGGACAAACCGGCTGGGTACAATGTCGGTGGAAAGGTTACTTTAGAAGCAGCCCACCCTTTCACAAAAGGGTTTGAAGGACCTTATTTAGGGACAAAACCAGCCAATGCTGCCGATAGTGTAGATGATGCAACCGAAGAAAATCCCTATTGGTTTGGCAGGTTTAATCAAGGTGCGCGCATAAAAAGAGGTGGTTTAGCTAATGGTTGGTCTACTTTTCCTGACGGTAAGATTTTGAAAATTACTGGGGATAATTCAGAACAACATACCATGATATTTTTTCCCTTTGAGTCCCAAGGGAATTTTTTCACCAAAAAGGTACATTTGAAAGCTTGGCTCAAGATTTCTTCCGGTACACAAGTGGGATTTGGTGAAGTTGCTGGGTGGTCTAACGGACAGCCTAATAATGGATTGATAATTACCAAAGAACAAAGTGATAATGCTCCAGATGGTTGGTATCGAGTAGATGGCGTAATTTCCACATCTGAGATTACGAGGTTGGGTGGTCAGAGTTTTTCTATGGGTATAACGGGTGACGAGACTGACGGCTCTTTTGAAGTATATTTAGCCTTACCATACCTAGCCAATTTAGATTATGATACCTGGCTTCCTAGTGTTTCTGATATGCTTTCCCGGAATGGGCTAACAGTTCATCCTAGTTCTGGTAATGTTGGTATTGGGACAACAGATCCTACTGAAAAGCTAGAGGTGGCTCGTGGTAATGTTAGGATCGGTGGCAACCTAAATGTCACTGGTACTATTACAGGAAAACTCTCTAATGGCATTGTAGGTAATACGCAGCTAGCCAATAACTCAGTAACTAATGCCAAAATTGCTAATAATTCGATTAACAAATCCAAGTTTGACACTCCTACGAGAAACCAATTCGATGCAGCGATCCCTAATACTGGTGGAAGCATCACCGGTAATTTGACTGTCAATTCTAGTAATGGTGTTAGAGCCATTCAGGGAACTGCTTTAGGGGGAACTGGAGACCTCTATGCTGGCTACTTCAGTGCAACTAACACTGGTAACCAACAAGGTTTTGGGGTTTTTGGACAAGTCATTGGCGATGGCAATGGGAATAAATACGGTCTTTTCGGCAACGTAATAGGTGGAACCACTGGTTCGAGATATGGTGTTTATGGAAAAGCTTCAGGGGGAGTAACTCAGTATGGTGGATTCTTCAATGCAGTTAATAGCAATAATGGAACAGCTTATGGAGTTTGGAGTTCGGTAGAAGGGAATGAAAATGGAAACAAATATGGTCTCTACGGCAGAGCAATAGGTGGTACTACTGGTTCGAGATATGGTGTTTATGGGTATGCCAATGCTAACGGAACGAACTCAAAGTATGGGGTTCGCGGTTATGCTGGTGGCAATGAAGGCACCAAATATGCGGTTTACGGTTCTACCGGTGGCAGTGGAACCAACTATGCTGGCTACTTCTCTGGCGATGTACGTGTAACTGGCACTTTAACGAAAGGAGGTGGCTCATTCTTAATCGATCATCCTCTCGAACCTTTCAACAAGACTTTGCGCCACAACTTTGTTGAATCTCCTGAAGACCTCTGCCTCTATCGCGGTAAAGTTAAACTTAATGCTGAAGGAAGTGCAACAGTTAAGATGCCCGATTATTTTGCTGCGCTCACCAAAGAAGAGGAAGCAACGGTTAATCTTACTCCGATTGGCAAAAAGCCTTTCTTAGTCAGCTACCAATGGAGTCTAGATTATACTGAATTTGAACTGTTTGGTCAAGCAAATGCTGAGGTAGCCTATTTAGTTCTTGCCAACCGAGACGATCCTGCCATTCATCAATTTCGTAAACCGGTGGAAGAAGAAAAGGGAAATGGCAATTTTGAGCAAGGCAAGCTGCTTTATCCGGAAGCTTACAGCTATCCTAAAGAGATGGGTGTAGATTACCTCGCAGAAGAGTTAGTAGCAGCTGAAGAATGTCAGTTAAATGTAGTGGGGTGACACAGCTAAAACTGCTTTGTTGGGTAGAGCTTTCTTCGTGACCCAACACAGCCCACTGATGAAGTGTTGGGTCTCGTTGCCTCGACCCAACCTACGTCTACAAGGTAAAGGAAAAGGTGAACCAAAATGGGCTATCAACAAGCAACCAAAACCAAAACCACCGAAGCGAATCATCAGAGAAAGGCTTCAACAGTTACACAAACGCCGTTATCAATTAATAGCCCGGTTCACCCGATCCTGCAACTCCAACAAAAACTGGGCAACCAGGCAGTTAATCGTCTGATCCAGACCAAAATGACAGTTGGTCAACCTGGAGATGTTTATGAACAAGAAGCGGATCAGGTAGCAGCAGCTGTGATGCGGACACCAGTACCACAGATACAGCGTCAAACGGAAGAAGAAGAAGAGGTTCAAACTAAACAGATTACTCCCTTAGTGCAGCGGCAGACTGAGGAAGAAGAAGAGGTTCAAGCCAAGCCGATTACTCCTCAACTACAGCGACAGGCTGAGGAGGAAGAGGACGAGAAAGTCCAAATGCTCCAACGACAGGCTCAAGAGGAACAAGAGGTGCAAACCAAGCCGATTACTCCTCAACTACAGCAACAGTATGGAGAAGAAGAGGAGGAAGAAACCGCCTCTCCGATGCTTCAACGACAGGCTCAAGAGGAAGAAGAGGTTCAAGCCAAGCCGATTACTCCTCAACTACAGCAACAGTATGGAGAAGAAGAGGAGGAAGAAACTGCTGCTCCGATGCTTCAACGACAGGCTCAAGAGGAACAAGAGGTGCAAGCTAAGCCGATTACTCCTCAACTACAGCAACAGTATGGAGAAGAAGAGGAGGAAGAAACTGCTGCTCCGATGCTTCAACGACAGGCTCAAGAGGAACAAGAGGTGCAAACCAAGCCGATTACTCCTCAACTACAGCAACAGTATGGAGAAGAAGAGGAGGAAGAAACTGCCTCTCCGATGCTTCAACGACAGGCTCAAGAGGAAGAAGAGGTGCAAGCCAAAGCCATTCCTGGTCAAACTCCAGTAATATCCCCCAATCTAGAGGCCCGGATTCAATCTAGGAGGGGAACAGGAACACCTCTGTCTACATCCACCCGTGCCTTTATGGAACCGCGCTTCGGCTACGACTTCAGCGGCGTGCGGGTACATACTGATTCCCAGGCAGCCAGTGCCTCCAGTGAGCTCAACGCCCAAGCATTTACCGTTGGTCAGGATGTCTTCTTTGGTAACGGTCACTACGCCCCTGAGTCTAGCTCAGGAAGGCAGTTGTTGGCCCATGAATTAGTCCACACTCTCCAGCAACAACCTGGGCCCCCTTCTACCTTTGTTGCGGAGCCATCCACTCCTGAGCAAGTACCAACTGCGCCAGAACCTTCCTTACCCTCCCTAAGTTCTCAAGAGGCAGGTGGTAATCAACCTCTAGACAATAAAACTGAGCCAGAACCGACAACAGATGCAGGCAACAATAATGTTGCTTCCCAAGAGAGTGTAGAAACAACGGTTAAGGACACCGAACCATCTCTCCCATCAACGGAAGAGGAACCGGAATCAGAAGTGGCACTCGAGTTGGAAAAGCCTGCTGCCATTGGAGAGGAAGAGGTTGCAGAGGTTAGCTCTCTATCTTTGGAAGGAGCATCTGACCAAGCACTGACCAAGTTTATCGACTCCAGTCCATCCGAGATTGCGGCAACCCAACCCAGCCTCGGTACTCAGCTTGACAGCAACCTGAACCAAGAGCAGCAAGCTGAGGCAGAAAATGCTCCTACCTTAGTTGCTCAGACAAGTGGCACAGTGGAGGCAGGACTGAAAACGCCTGAACATATGTCAGTATCAGGGGGAGCTCAAATCGATGATGGGGTAACCAGTGCTGATCCGGGTGAATTGCAGGCAACTCCTCCAGAAAATTTAGGGACACCTCCTAACAATAAAGAAAAGGAAAAACTCGTAGATCGACAAGATGACAATTCTTTCCTAGGGTGGTTTCGCAACAATATCAAGGGTTTTCTATCCAGTATCTCTACTGATGCCAAGGTAAATACCGATGCCGGAGAGCGCGAAGATGTGGAACTTAAGGGTGAAGCAGATCCCCAACGTCTGGCTAACCAGCAGAGTGACGCGGAATCTCAGCTAAAAGCCCAGCGGGACATGACGGCGAATAGCTTTAAGCAGCACCCAGGACAACAGAATATTCAACCGAAGGAGGTGAATGAAGAGAAAACACCTCAACTGAGTTCCGAAACCTTTGTCTCCCTGGAAACCCCTGCTGATACCGGGGCAATGGATTATGTCAATGCGCCATTGCCACCGAATGTCCGTAACCATGCAGATAAATTGTTGAAACCCACCCTAGACGCCAACCTGGCAGAGGCCAAAACCCAGACTCAGGATGCAGTCCAAACCAGGGATAGGGATAAGGCGGCGAAAATTAATCAGGCAAAGTTAGACGCTGCCGCCGTTAATCAAAAAGCCGACAAGGAGCAACGAGACATTGTTGTCGCCAATCGCCAGGAAGTGGCTCAGCAGCAGCAAGAAGGCATTGATGACTCCTATGCTCAGGTCAATGAATTTATAACAGAAGCCGATAAGGAACAGATTGCCAACCGCAAGGAGATTGGCGATAGGGTAGAGAAGTCGGAAGGAGAAGCGGATAAGGAACTGGAAAAGGGTGAGGAGAAGGCAGAAAAAGAGAAAGAAGCGAGTGAGAAAAAAGCCGCCGATAAGAAGAAGGAACTAGAAAAGTCTCAGGAAAACGATAGCTGGTGGGATCGAGCCGTCAGTGCGGTTAAAAGCGCAGTTAAGGCAATTACGAGTGCCATCGATACTATCTTTACCGCCCTGCGTGATGCCGTCAAAACCATTATCGAGAAAGCTAAGAATGCAGCAATTGCACTAATTAATAAAGCTCGTAACTGGGTGATTGACAAGCTCAATAAATTCCGGGATTGGGCTAAAAATCAGGTTGACAAATACCTCAAAGACAGTTTCCCCAACCTTGCCAAGCGGATTAATGACGGCATTGATGGCGTAGTCGATACGGCGATTAAGGGAGTAAATGTGGTTGCAGACGCCGCCATCGCTGGAGTGGAAGCAGTTGCCGATGGTTTAGCCGCCGCGCTAGACAAAGTTCTCTCAGTCTACCAAACCGCCTTAAAGGCAGCAGTACAGATTGCCGGTGCAGTAATTACCGGTGACTTTGCCGAAGCCCTACGAGTGGCAGTTCAAGCTGCCTGCGATATTGCTGGCATCGACTCCAAACCCATCTTTGACTTTATCGATCGCGCCGCCGGTCAAGTCATGGCCATCTTGAAAGATCCTAAGACATTCTTCAATAATATAATGGAGGCGATCGGCGGTGGGGTTAGTAATTTTGCCAAGAATATTCAACAACATCTAATTAAAGGGCTGATTGGCTGGCTGACAGGGGCACTCTCAGAAGTAAATCTATCCCTACCGGAAACCTTCGATGCCAAAGGCATCCTATCTCTAGTAATGCAGATTTTGGGATTAACCTACGAAAATATCAAGGCCAAGGTTCTTAAGAAATTCCCCCCTGCTGCCCAGGTAATGGATGGAGTAGAAAAGGGCATAGAAATTGTCCAGAAGCTCGACGATGAAGGACCTACGGCTTTGTGGGAAGAAGTCAAACAGAGTTTCTCCAACCTCAAAGAAACTGTAATCTCTGGGATTCAGGATTTTGTCATCAAAACCGTTGTCAAAGAAGGTATTGCCTGGTTGTTAGGTCTGTTGACTCCCGCCGGAGCGATCGCCAAACTCCTGAAACTGATCTTTGACTTTATCATGTTCCTAGTGGAACGCTTCGAGCAAATCAAAGACTTTGTTATGTCGGTTTACAACTCCATTACAGCCATCGCCTCTGGCAATCTTTCCCAGGCCAAAAAAGCGGTTGAAGAGGCCCTGAGTCGGAGTTTACCGGTTGTCATTAGTTTGCTAGCATCCCTTGCTGGTTTAGGGGGCATTGGTAAGACGGTGAAAAATATAATCGGTAAAGTAGCGAAACCGGTTAACAAGATTGTTGATAAGCTGGTTGCCAGGATGGTCAAGTTTGCGAAGAAGCTGCTGAAGAAAGGGAAAGGTGCAGCAAAGAAAGCCCAGAAAAAGGTTAAGGCTGGTGTATCAGCTTTACTAGAATGGTGGAAAATCAAGAAAAAATTCAAAACCAATAGTGGTAAATCTCATACCCTATTATTCAAAGGCAAAAATAAAAATGCCAAGTTAATGATTCAAAGCACACCGAAAGTTTTAGAAGAACACCTACGAACTTTGAAGGAACAACACAAAGGTTCACCCAGAACACTTAAGACAATAGCAGCAATTGAATCTATTAGCCAAGAGATTGATAATCTTAAGTCTGAAAAGACTATTGGAAAAGGTACTGGTGAGAAAATACAGAAAAAATTAAAACTGATTTCTGATAAGTTAGCTGTTATTCCGGGCTCCGCAGTTCCACCAACTAAGGTAAAATGGGATACTCGAAATTGGGGTGGTGACAAAATTGGTGAATCTATGCTTGCAGAACCACTAAGTGTCAATCCTGGTGGATTGTCTGGAAGTGAACCGCACCAAGAATCTGCACTGTGGTTAAAGGTCAAGCAGCGTAAAGGTAAATATATTAGAGGTCATCTATTAAATCATCATGTTCATGGTCCAGGCTCGAATAATAATCTCACTCCGATCACGGGTATGTTGAACACCAATATGGAGACCAAGGTAGAAAGTAAGGTTAAACATCTTGTCTTAGGTGAAAATGAAGTAGTTAGCTATGGAGTAAATGTCATCTATGGTAAGCACTCATCTCCACCTCGTGTTCATTTGCCAGAAGAAGCTGACTTAGCGACAGCACTTAAATTTGAACTTTTCAAAATGAAAAGAAAGGAAGGGAAAACAGGTAAAAATCGCGATGATTGGGAGAAAGGAGACAAAGTTGATATTCCATCAACAATGGTACACGCCTTACCTAAAGATCTCCCTGATCTTGAGGCTCGTTATGAAGATATAGATGTCAGCGGATTGAGTCTGAAGAAGCTAAAATCTACTGCTGGCTTGGGTTCTGCAATTGCAGAGCAAGTGATGGATACTGTGAATTCCCATGCTGTCAACGGAAAGCTCAGTGAAGATAGGCTTATAAATATTAAAGGTTTAGGGAAAGAAAAAATAAAGAAGATTAAAGATATTTAGATGATAGTTTTTGTTTAACAGGGAAAAAATCTTATGAATTACGAAAATAAAAAGGATTCGGATGCTTTTAAAATACTTAAACAGTTTTTGTACGAAGAAGGTTGGGAACCTGAGATTATCGAAGACAAGAAAGCTTGTCGTCTAAACTGTAATTTAGAAAATATTTCTGTAGTTCTCTACACTCGTATTCTGAGTGATCTAGATCAGTTTATTGTTTATGTTACCAGTTCAATCAGTGTTCCCAAAGAGCAGCTTAATATCGCTGCAGAATATTTACATAGAGTCAACTATGGCCTGCGGGTTGCCAGTTTTGAAATGAACTACGAAGATGGTGAAGTTCGTTGTAAGGGTTGTATTGACTTTGAAGGAGATGTGTTAAGTAAGATATATATTAGGAATATCATCTATTTGGTTTTGAAAACAGCAGATTATTACTTTCCAGGTCTTGCCATTGTTTTGCAAGAGCTAAAAACTATCGATGAAGTTATCGCTGAACTTCAGGCATGACGCCTGACCCTTTACCTATGGATAACTATAAACTCGACTGCACTTTAACCTTGTGCGATCGCACCCAATCTCCTCTGACCACTCGTGTTGTCAACCTTGCCATTAGTACCCAGGAAGATAGAATAAACGAATGTCGCCTAACCTTACAAGTAAGTCCTGCTTCTTACCAACAAATCGATACTCACTCCCTCTTTAACCTCAACCCTGAATTTCGGAGTCCCTTCTCCAAAGGCGATTTTTTACCTAATAGTGATCTTCAACTGGAAATCACCCTGAAGCCAGACTTGCTTCCCCAACTCTCAGAAAATGCTACCACTCCTGAAGCTGCTGCAACCTATCTTGCTAACCTCAGCCAACATTCCCCTGCTTCCCCCTCTAATACGCAGTTGCGTTCAAAGATAGTAGTTGAGACAGACACGGAGACGCGGGGACACGGAGACGCGGAGAAAATGAATATGCTACCTTTGAATGCAACTTGGTGTAATACCGAACCCCAGTCACCATCATCCTCCAATCCGCTCCTCAACACCGAAAATTGGTTCTGCCTATCCGTCAAACAACAGCAAGAATCTGGCGAAACAGGCTACACCACCTTTTGGAATTACGTCAATCCAGCAATCCTTAACCATCCTGAAACTGCCAGCAAGCAGATTGCCGAAGGCATCACCAACTTTGCCGAAAACTGGGCTACTGTCAACCTTAGCACTGCAACCGAAGATATTGCTGAGGAACTCGTCAAAGGAATAACCAACCTCTTCGAGGGGTTTGAAACCTGGCTCGATAACGCCTTTTCCCAGGATAACGATCACAACACTAATGATTTTGCTCATGAAGAATCCATCCTGGCAACCATCATTGCCTACTTCACTAAAGACGATTGGACTTTCACCAAACTCCAGGGACAATCCGTTTTACAACTGGCCTACCAAGGCAAAAATGGTCTCTGGAACTGTTATGCTCAAGCTAGAGAAACTGAAAAACAATTTATTTTTTATTCGATCTACCCTGAATTAGTCTCCGAAGACAAACGATTGACCATGGCAGAATTGCTCACCCGCCTCAACTATGGTTTAGTCATCGGCAATTTTGAGATGGACTTCAACGACGGTGAAATTCGCTACAAAACCAGCATTGGTGTAGAAGGCAATATCCTAACCCATCAAGTCATCAAACGATTGGTGTATGCCAACGTTACCATCATAGATCACTACTTACCGACTATCCGGGCAGTGATGGATGGGAATAAATCACCAGAAGAAGCGATCGCATAATCTTGTAGTGCAGTGGTAACATCAAAGCCTTTGGCTCTGACCAAATCCGCAATCAGAACATTGACATCCTCATCAAGATATAAATGAATAAATAATCTGTTCACATTCCTTGAACTAGTGGGTCAATTAACTCATCTGGAATTTTATTTTGTTCGATATATTGATTAATTTCATCTTGGTGATCACTATAATATGTCAAAGCACCAAACACCTGAGCCAGCGTCAGATGGGGCATTCCTATGGGAATCTCTTCTGGAGGAACTCCCAGACGCCACGTTTCAACAACTGCTCTCACAGGAGTTCGAGTCCCCTTAATGATGGGTTCATTATTGAGAATTTGGTCATTTCGAACAACGTACAGGTAATCAGTAACCAGAACCATAAACACAAAACAAACTGTACTATTTTTTTCCATTATAGGTTGTCAGCAGTGCGATCACATGATCTTGTAGGTTGGGTGAAGCTTTCACAGCACCGAACATCATATATTATTACAATTAATAAT
>JAAHGR010000222.1 GCA_010672425.1 Symploca sp. SIO2E6 | reverse complement strand
TATCAAGTCCGGATAATTAATTATAATTCCCTTCGACCTTGCAACCTTCTTTCTTCCCTCCTGCCTCGGAGCCTCCTGCCTCGGAGCCTCGTTTCCACCAAAGTGTAAGTATTCAACCGGACATGATGTAATTATCAATTTTTTGATTAGTAGTGCGAGCGTCTCGCTCGCTGGATGTCAAACGCGAGCAAGATGCTCCCGCACTAACCTTTGGTCTAATTACTAATTCGAGCATTGCGCCAAGCTTGCCAACCCACATAACTGAGCAACATGGTAGCTGCTAGAGCATAAGCATAACCACTGGGGATTCCGGAAAAAGCCAGTGCCAAACTTCCTACCCAGAGAGTAAGAGCATAAATTAACAAAACTGCGAGCCGTTGGGATAAACCGGCTCGCAGGAGGCGATGATGTAAATGACGTTTATCGGCGACAAATGGTGACTTGCCGTTACTCAACCGGGACAAAATTACTGCTGACATATCCAACAGGGGTACAGCTAAAATGAGATAAGGCAGTAAAACAGCAGTTACAACAGTAGTTTTCACTAAACCGATGACACCAACACCGGCAAGAGTGAATCCCATAAAGTAGGAACCCCCATCTCCCATGAAGATTTCGGCAGGGTTAAAATTGTAGCGCAGAAATCCTAATGCTCCTCCGGCAAGAGCCGCAGCAATCAGTGCGGCTGCCGACTGTTCCATGAATAGAGCTACAATAAGCATAACGACGGCAGCAATTCCTGAAACTCCAGCAGCTAACCCATCTAAGCCATCAATCCAGTTAATCGCATTGGCCATCCCCACGAGCCAAGTAATCGTAATTATTAGACTCAGCCAAGGATCAATTTCCACTAAACCATCAAAGGGAATCGAGAGAAAATTAATGCGGACTCCTACCCCCCAAGCAATGGTAGCTACTCCACCTTGCATGACTAACCTGCTTAACGGGGAAAGAGTGAATAAGTCATCAAGCAGACCAATGATAAAAAAAGCCAGACCTCCAAGAGTAACTCCCCAAACTTCCCATTCTTTATCGAAGGGTAAGAAGCCAAATCCTCCGGTCCACCAGACAATCAATAAGGCTGTTAAGGTACCACCAAAGATCGAGATACCTCCTAGGCGAACCATGGGCCGCTGATGGATTTTCCTTGTATTAGGTCGATCGACACGTCCACTTTTAAGACCTATATTCTTCACAACTGGTGTACACCACAGGACAACGGTCATAGAAGCAAGAAATGCAATCAGATGATAAAGATACAGCTGAGTCGGCATATAACCAAAGGTCTTTTATAGAGGTGGACATCAGCCAGAGTCTACTATGAGGTAAACTACCTACGTCAAATATGCAAGATTTTGACGTAGGCTGGATAGTCAAATGTCCTAACTTATCAGTGTAGTACTATCCGGTTTGGTTAGTTAACTCATTCCCCGGAAGACAGCACGGGGGATTGCACCCTCCTTCGCCCCGCTACGCCAACGTGCCGCTGCGCTAACGTGTTAGCAAGTTGTTATATCAATTCCGGTTGCATCGGAATGATTAAAAATCTGGCTTTCTGGTTAGAAAACATAGATGCTGGAGGGCGCAAGCTTTGCGCCCCTACATTACGAATATTATCCCAATGTAGCCGGAATTGATATTAGTTGTTTGTAAAAAACAAAAAACAAAAAACAAACAACAAACAACAAACAACATTTGCGAATGCAAAGCATGGTGAGCAACGCGAGGCAAAGCGGCGGGCGGCTATCCCTCCCATCTAGAGAAGGAATGGGCTTCCCGCCGATGCACCGTGAGATTTATGCCAATACTGGTACAGGGATATTCAAGTGAGGATACAACGGAAAGCGATCGCATAATTGAGCAACTCGATGCCGACACTTCGTTGCCACCTGCTCGTCTTCTGGACTCAGTAACCTGTCTGCAATAATTTCTGCAATTTCGGTAAATTCCTCTGTTCCCATACCCCTGGTAGTCATTGCCGGGGAACCTAACCGCAAGCCACTAGTGACAAAAGGTGACTCTGGATCAAAAGGAACAGTATTCTTGTTTGTCGTAATATTAACACCGCTCATCAGTTGATCAGCTTGCTTGCCAGTCATGCCAATAGAGCGCAAGTCCACCAGCATTACATGGTTATCTGTACCACCAGAAACCATTTTTAAGCCCCTTTGTTGCAGTCCTTTAGCCAAGGCTTGAGCATTGGCAATCACTTGCCCTGAATAAGTTTTGAATTCTGGTTGCAACGCTTCACCAAATGCCACTGCCTTACCGGCAATCACATGTTCCAGGGGACCACCCTGAGAACCAGGGAACACCGATTTATTCAACTTTTTACCTAATTCCGCATCCCGGCAGAGGATCAAACCGCCTCTGGGGCCACGTAGGGTTTTGTGGGTGGTAGTAGTGACCACATCACAGTGAGGAATAGGGCTAGGATGATGACCCGTAGCAACTAAACCGGCAATGTGGGCAATATCTGCTAGTAGGTAGGCATCCACTTCATCAGCAATGCTTCTGAATTTTTCAAAGTCAATGATCCGAGGATAAGCGGAATAGCCACAAATAATTAGCTTGGGACGCTCTTGGAGAGCCATCTCCCGAACCTGATTATAATCTAGCTGTTCGGTTTCAGGACTAACGCCGTAGTGACAAGCTTTGAACCACTTACCCGACACATTTACCGGTGAACCGTGAGTCAGGTGTCCTCCGTGGGACAAATCCATGCCCATGATTGTGTCACCAGGTTCGAGTAGCGTTAAGAATACAGCAAAGTTAGCCTGGGCACCTGAATGAGGCTGTACATTGGCATGAGCTGCTCCAAATAGCTCTTTAGCACGGTCAATTGCTAACTGCTCAACTTTGTCGATATACTCACAGCCACCATAATAGCGCTTACCTGGTAACCCTTCAGCATACTTGTTCGTCAGTACTGAGCTTTGAGCTGCCATCACTGCTGGTGAGGTAAAGTTTTCACTAGCAATCAACTCCAAATGCTGTTGCTGCCGCTGGAGTTCTTCGTCGAGAAACCCAGCCACAGTAGGATCTGTTTGAACTAGAAAATCTAAGTTAGTTTTAGTCACTATTGATCAATCCCTAGAGATGCTCTGTTTTTTTAACATAATCTTGACGAGCAGGAAAAGTCACTACCCAATCGAGAAGGCGACAGAACCGATTATTGAGCAAAAGTTAAGCTGTGTGTTGATCTCCAATCTTTTTCCCAATACCTCAATTAAGATTAAAAGTAAGCTGCTTTAGGTATTGACCTCCAGGAGTTACCATGCTAGTCATTCTTACAGATGAACAAATCCTTTCCCCTACTCAAGTTTGTCAAGGCTGTTTACTGGCTGACCATAGTGGTCAGCCTCGCTGGCGTCAAGGCAGGCTGGGCTGCGGTCATGCAGTGAATAAGCCCATTCCCCAGCAACCAGAGCAGTATGAATGTGAAATGGGCTTCCGGGTTGCCTATGTCCAATAGTTAGGGCTTGGGATAAGTAACAAGTAACAAGTAATAAGTAACAAGGAATGAAGCATTTATCCTAGTTTTGGGTACTCAAATCCCTAGGTGACCCAGGGATTTCCCCACGAGGAGTGCAACGGATTTTGAACTAAAATTAGCCCAGGGAGTGTCAAATCATGGTTTCTGGAGCGATCGCTCTTGAGTCATCTGGGTGAAAATACACCTGCTGGTTGGTTAAGGTCAACCAGAGAACTGCGCTATCCTGGATGTATAACAATACCCATCTAAGGAGAAGGTACCATGACTTGGCGAGGGTCAACAGATTTTAAAGACAGAATTTTCGCTTCCTTACCTTATTTAATTCCCTTATTTTATGCAATTCCCTTTGGGCGTTTTTTGTTTAGCCAATTTCCGGTTTTGAAGTTAATTTTAATACCGCTCATACCACTAGAGATAATTTACAGTGTACCCTTTGCCGGAATAGCAGTTTTCTTTATATTATTCTTGGCAGTAGTAAGAAATCCAAGAGTTGCCCATTTTATTCGCTTCAACACCATGCAGGCGATTCTCCTGGATATTATCATCATTTTGTGTGGTCTGCTGTTGCCTATTTTACTAGAAGGGCTGGGAACAAATTTGCTTACAGAAACCTTGTACAACATTGTTTTCCTCGGCACACTGTTTGCCTGTGGTTATTCTATCGTACAGTCCTGTTTGGGACTGTACGCAGAAATCCCTGGGATATCAGAGGCTGTTTACCAGCAAGTGAGATGAGCTGTTAGGTATTAGGTGTTAGGTGTTAGGTATTAGGTGTTAGGTGTTAAGGGTAGGTCAGGAATATTTCTATTCCCTTCCCTGTTCTCTTTTTTCTCAAGAGTTCCCGCTTGTGCACTTCGCGCCTTCAATTGAATGAGAGAATATCTCCTGCCTCCTCCTTCCTCACCTCCTGCCTCCTGCCTCCTGCCTCCTGCCTCGTGTTTCTCGATAACCAATAGTTGAACCACGGGCAACAACCGTGTTTTCTAGTTGACCGATACCCTCAATTTCAACACGAACATCATCCCCTACCTGCATTGGTCCTATTCCTTGGGGTGTCCCCGTTAAAACCACATCTCCTGGGAGTAATGTCATTACCTGAGAAATGTAAGAAACCAAAAACTCGGGGGAAAATACCATCTGATTAATTGAGGCTGACTGCACAGGTTCAGGAGCATCATTCAAAAAAGTCTGTAACTTGGCTCCAGCACTCAACTCCCGGACAATCCAAGGACCCAGAGGACAAAAACTGTCAAACCCCTTGGCTCTAGTCCATTGAGCATCATGCTTTTGTAAATCGCGAGCTGTAACATCATTGGCGATGGTATAACCCCAAATTTTGCTCTGAGCCTGTTCTGGTGTGCAGTCCAGGCAGATCTCACCAATTACTAGCGCCAACTCTCCCTCATAGTCTACTCGTTGCGACTGCTTAGGGTATTGAATTTCTCGATTAGTGGCAATAACAGAGGTGGGAGGTTTAAGAAAAAGGAGAGGTTCTTGGGGAACTGATGTTCCCATTTCCGCTGCATGGTCAGTATAATTCTTGCCCACAGCAACAATTTTTGTAGGGGCACAGGGAGCAAGTAGCCAGTAACTGCCTGGTTCTAACTCCAAATCGGTAGGTTGACCCTGCAACCAGGGTGGTGCATCAAGTACCTGAACACTGCGCGTCAGTTGCAACAAACCATAATAGGTTTGTCCTTGAGCCGTTTTAATTCGGACGTAGCGCTGGGCCATAAGTTTAAATGTTCCTTATTGACTCATTGAAAGGGATGTAGGCAAATATCAACTATAAATAATGAAGTATGACAAGGTTTTGAGGTTTAATCCACAATAGTGCCATTCACTAGATAGATCCACATTGTTGTAGGATATAACAGTAAACTTCGCACATAGCTTGCTTACACCCTATGTGTGTGAGTAATTAAAGAAAAGGGTCTCCCAGATACTTTAGTCGTGGGATGAACTTAATTCCTTGCTTCTTGGAACTTTGGTGTCCTTCACCTGAATTCAAGAGGCCCAGTTGTCCAAAAGGAGATTAACACCTGTGCTCAACAGTTACGAGATGATGTATATCCTGCGTCCCGATTTGGGGGAAGAGCAGGTAGACCAAGTGATTGCCAAATACGAAACCCTCCTAAAAGACCAAGGATCAGAGAAAATTGAGATTCAGCATCGTGGGAGGCGTCGCCTTGCCTACGAGATTCAGCGGCATCGGGATGGCATTTATATCCAAATGAACTACAAGGCTCCACCTACTCATGTAGCTGTTATCGAACGATCTATGCGATTAGGTGATGAAGTAATTCGCTACCTAACTATGACTCAGGAATTACCCGCAGCTGAAACACCAGAGCAATCTGAGCCAGAAAATTAGGTGGTAGGTGTTAGGTGCTAGGTGGGAGCAGATGGAAGAAACATTCCCTGTTCCCAATTCCCAATTCCCAATTCCCAATTCCCTTGTTTCTTGAAAGCACTAAGAACAAAGTTCATCCAATTTAGCACGCACTTTCTGAATATCCTGCCACATCAGCCATTTCGGTTTACCTTGTTCCCGGGAAGGGTTCCGTAGTAGATAAGCAGGGTGAAAAATTGCCATACACAGACGTCCTTCCCATTCTATCCACTCACCACGAATCTTGGTGATACCGCGCTTCTCACCGGTTAAACCTTTGAGTGCTGTAGCACCAGTGAAGAGAATGATTTTGGGGTCTACTAAACGAATTTGTTCCAAGAGGTAGGGTTTACAGGCTTCAATTTCTGGGGTAGTAGGTGTCCGGTTACTAGGAGGACGGCATTTGACCATATTACAAATATAGACATCCTGCTCACTGTCAAATTTGACAGCAGCTAAAATTTTCTCTAGCAGTTGCCCTGCTTTACCGACAAATGGCTTACCTGTCTCGTCTTCATTTTGACCAGGTGCTTCTCCGATAATCATAACTGGGGCGTTAAGGTTACCCCGTCCCACCACAGCATGAGTACGTTTTGCTCCTAATTCACAGCGCTGGCAGGAGTTGCAGTGGTCTGCTAGCAACTCCATTGAGTCATAAGTATGGGGGGGAATGGGGATTTTGACATCCGTGGGGATTAGCTCAGTTTGGAGAGCCGCTGGTTGTGACTGGCTGAATGCCGATTGGTCAAAGAGACTATATTGTTCTACTTCGGACATGAATTTTTTTTGGGTTGTATCCGTGCAGGTGCTTGCGTGAGATTCTAGATTTTAGATTTTAGATTTTAGATTTAATCAATAGATAGCAAAACAGCTTAAGAAAAATCAGTCATTATTAGAGAAAACAGTTTCTTAACTTAGGTATTATACATCTATGTCATCTGCCCCACTGTTTCGCGATCGCGCCGATGCCGGTGAGCAGCTGGCTCAATCCCTTTCCACGCTGCTAACTCAGTTGCCACAGACTACAACCATTGGCAAGCAACTGATTGTCTATGCCTTACCTCGCGGCGGCATACCAGTAGCAGCACCTGTAGCTCACAAATTAGATTGTCCACTGGAGATTGTGGTGGCAAAAAAAATTACAACCCCCCAAAATCCTGAATTAGCTATTGGTGCGGTAACCTCAGATGGGCAGGTTTTGTGGTCACAACAGTTGCGGTGGGGTGAGAAAAATGTTAAACAACGGGAAGCTGCTCTGCATCAAGCTCAAGCAAAGGCTCAAACCCAACTGGCTGAGCTGGAAGTTGGTTGTTCTCAAATCAGTCCTCAAGGTGCTATAGCTTTGTTGATCGATGATGGAATTGCTACTGGTCTGACGATCACAGCAGCAGCGCGATCACTCAGAGCCCAAAAACCAGCACAGTTATGGATTTGCACACCGGTAGCACCAGTGGAAATCATCAACTGGCTGGCTGCCGAATGCGATCGTTTAGTTGTCCTCCGAACACCTAGTGACTTTCTCAGTGTCAGCCGCTTTTACCTCGCATTCCCTCAAGTTACTACCCAGGAGGCTTTAGTTTATCTGTTAAATTGTTAAATTGTTGAATTGTTAAATTCCCAATTCCCAATTCCCAAATTCCCAATTCCCCATTCCCCATTCCCCATTCTAAAAGTGCGCTTTCTTGAACTTGTTCTGCAAAACTTTGGTCCTTATTACGGAAGACAGCTCATTAGCTTTTGTCCGGAAATGCAAGATGACTCTCGCTCCATTGTCCTCTTCGGTGGTATGAATGGTGGAGGTAAAACTACTCTGATGGATGCTATTCGCCTTGCCTTGTATGGACATAGGGCTCAATGCTCTACCCGTGGTAATTTGAGTTATAGTGATTTCCTCTCTCAGTCCGTTAACCGGAATGCTTCTCCAGGTGAACAAGCTCGTATTGAACTGCTGTTTGAGCATATTGAAAATGACCAATTGCTCAAATACCGTATTGTCCGTTATTGGACAAGAAAACCGAAGGATGGTAAAGATAGCTTAGGGATTCTTGATGGTGAATGGCTGGATGAGGGTTTAACTAATATTTGGGATGAGTATATTGAAAATCTGCTACCTTTAGGTATTTCTAACCTCTTTCTTTTTGATGGGGAACAAGTGAAAGAACTTGCTGAACTTGAAGTATCACCCCCGGTGGTCGTTGATGCGATTCGCTCTCTCCTTGGATTAGAACTAGCAGAACGGCTAGCAGTTGATTTGGAAATTTTAATCAATCGCAAACGTAAAGCCCTGGCTAGTAAGCAAGAATTGGCTAACTTGGAGGATATTGAGCAAAAACTCTCCTTAAAACAAGCTAGTTACCAAACTGCGATCGCAGAACAAGCAACTAGTCAGGAACGATTATACGCAGCTAAAGAGCAGCAACAACAAGCCTCGGACAAATTCATCTCAGAGGGAGGCAAAATTGCCTCAGAACGTAGCCAATTGAAATCTCAGCTGGATACCTACCAAAGCAATGCTAAGCAGCTACGTGAAGGAATGAAAGAATTGGCAGCTGGGGTATTGCCCCTGGCTTTAATTCAACCCCTCCTCAACCAAGCTCAAGATCAAGGCCAAGAAGAACTACGTGCTTCTCAAGCTACCACAAGTAAGGAGATTTTACAAGAGAGGGAGCAACGCCTCCTCGATTTACTAACCCAACTCCAATTGCCAGCCAAAAAAATGGCTAAGATTAAAGACTTCTTGGCTCAAGAAAATCAGCTACTAGAGCAAGCCGCAGCAGCACAGGAAGATTCTTGGTTGGGAGCTGATGGTGAAACTCTCAATTATCTAGCTAATTTACTTAATCATTACTTACCACAAGCCCACAAGCTAGCTCAAGAGGAACTAGCGAAACTCCAAAATTTAGAGGTGGAAGTTGACGCCACGGAGAGACAACTAGCTATAGCGGCTTCTCCAGAAGCCTATCAACAACTAGAACATAATTTAAGAGAGGCTCAAACTCAAATTGCCCAAGCTCAAGCTAATTGGGAATTAGCCAGACGTAGGGTTGAGGAATTAGATACGGAAATTCAACAAATTAGAAAAGAGCTGGCAGATTATGGAGAGAAAAATATTGACCTTAATAATGATGAGCATATCATCAACACTTCAGGGAAAGTGCAACAGACCCTCAAACTATTTCGAGAGCGCTTAACCCTGAGGAAACTGAATAAGTTGGAGCAGGAAGTGACTGAGTGTTTTCTCTATCTGCTGCACAAGTCAGATTTAGTCCATCGAGTAGCTATTGATACGGAAGCTTTTTATCTCTCTCTCTATGATTTCCAGGGAAAATTGGTTCCCAAGCATCGTCTCTCAGCTGGAGAGAAGCAACTCCTGGCAATTGCTTTCTTGTGGGGACTCGCTCGTGTTTCGGGAAGGCAACTACCAGTAGCGATTGATACCCCTTTGGGACGTTTAGATTCTTCCCACAGAACTAACTTGGTGGAACGCTACTTTCCCCATGCCAGTCATCAAGTAATCTTGCTATCTACAGATACCGAGATTGGGAAGGTAGAAGTGGAAAAGTTAAGAAAAACCCAAGCGATCGCTCGAGAATATCTCCTGAAGTATGAACCAACTCAACGTCATACGGTTACGGAACAGGGTTATTTTTGGTAAATTTGTCAAATTATGTTATCGGAGCCTGGAATCCCCATTTCCTCGTAGATAATTTTCCTAACTCATTTTCCAATAAGCGAACGGTGAGTTGTTACTTTTTATACCAAATCCGGCATAGATACTTCCGCTATGTCTCACCCTGTAGAGACGTTGCATGCAACGTCTCTACAGGGTTTTGCAGTTTGCTCAAAACGGGGGTGGCTAACCCGGATTTGGTATTACTTATTCAGCAGACCCTAGTTATATCAAGTTCGGTTGAATACTTACACTTTGGCTGTAATAAGGCAGAGAGCAGAAGGCTCCAGGGCAGAAGGGAAGAAAGAAAGTTGCAAGGAAAAAGGGAATTATAAGTGATTATCCGAACTTGATATTAGAGGCAAACCTAGTAATTTAGACCTTACAGGCGTACACTTATTCCATTATTAAAATAATAGCAAACAATCAGCAAAATTACAACCAATTAAAGATTTTCTAGAGAAATCGCTCAGGGCAAGCTAGTCCTCAAAGCGATCGCATCTTAATCTAGCTTGGGCAAACATGATAATTCTAGTCGTATTCGCTAATCACATTAGGCTAATTTGCCGATATCAGAATCGCGATTACATATTTACAGTCCGTTTTAACGGACTTGGGCTATGAGCATTGGATTTAAATCCAATGCGGTATAACGATTATCACCCGTGTCTCACCAGCAGAATCATTTCAAAAGGGTGTAATGAAACAATAGTTAGAGACCAACCTAGTAATTTAGACCTTATAGGCGCACACCTATTCTATTATTCAAATAATAACCAAAAAACAGCAAAATTACAACCAATTAAAGATTTTCTAGAGAAATTGCTCAGGGCAAGCTAGTTCTCAAAGCGATCGCATTTTAATCTAGCTTGGGCAAACGTGATAATTCTAGTCGTATTCGCTAATAACATTAGGCTAATTTGCCCATATCAAAATCGTGATCAGATATTTACAGTCCGTTTTAACGGACTTAAGCTATGAGCATTGGATTTAAATCCAATGCGGTATAACGATTATCACCCGTGTCTCACCAGCAGAATCATTTCAACAGGGTGTAATGAAACAATAGTTAGAGACCAACCTAGTAATTTAGACCTTACAGGCGCACACCTATTCCATTATTCCAATAATATCAATTCCGGCTACATTTGGTAATATTCGTAATGTAGGGGCGCAAAGCTTGCGCCCTCCAGCATCTATGTTTTCTAACCAGAAAGCCAGATTTTTAATCATTCCGATGCAACCGGAATTGATATAATAACCAAAAAACAGCAAAATT
>JAAHGR010000221.1 GCA_010672425.1 Symploca sp. SIO2E6 | reverse complement strand
TTGATGAGTTCAGATTACTCGTAATCATTATTGATAACTCAATCAGGAGAGAGAGTCTAACACAGCCAATTTTTGTGTTTCTTTTGTTTTTTTTGGGGCGCTGTCCCTCTAATGCTCATTACTCATTCTTATTACTCTTATCATCCGCTCCAATCAAAGCTCCCTGTAACAGGGGAGAAAGATTTTCATTCAGACGTCCAGAACGGATGAATTCGGCGTAGGTGTCTGCCTCGATATCTAACATTTTTTCTTGCACTTGTTCCATATCCAAAGCTTGTAGCTGAGGATGTTGCTGGAGTAACTGCTCGATTTCTTCTTGGATACCTTTGAGTTGGCCATCGACTAATCCTCTCTGGTAGCGTCCAAATTCTGGGTCGATTTCTTCACTCTTGGCTGCTGCTAATAAATAGGTTTTTACCCGATTGAGTGCTACACGACGAGCCAGTGCCTCGGCATATTGCTGGCGCAGGGGTTGGTCTCCAATCAGATCTAGCTTCTCTAAAAAGAGCTGGGTAGTCAAACCTTGGGCTAGGAGAGTAAACAACACGACACCAAACACCGCATCGATAATTTCTTGGCGTCCTGTGAGCATCACTGGTACACTCAAAGCCAGAGCGATCGAGACGGAACCCCTCAAGCCTCCCCACCAGAGTACGGTTAATTTTTGCCAACTGATGGCAGATTGTGCTAGCCAATTGCTCAGAGTACCCAAACCGTAAATCGCGATCGCTCGGGTGAGGAGTACTGCTCCTATTGTAACGATAATCAGGTCTAGATTATCCCCTAACCGAGTAAAGCTGATTTGATCACCGATGAGTAGGAAGACAATGGAGTTGACAAAAAATGCCAGAAAGTCCCAAAACTCTGATACAATCAACCTGGTGCGAGGATTCATGCCTATTCTGGAGCCAAAATTCCCCAAAATCAAGCCAACGGTAACGACGCCAATTACTCCAGAACCACCCAGGTTTTCAGTCATTAGATAGGTGCCATAAGCGGAAACTAAGGTTAGGGATTGTTCTACCAGGGGTAAATCGAAACGTTGGGTGAGGAAAGAAATACCAAAACCAACTAAGCAACCGATACCAACCCCAATACCAACAAAAGTGCAGAAACGAGCAAAAGTAGTCGAAACTGCAAATTCTTCTGTTCCTAGAGGCAACCCTACTAATAAACTAAAAGCTACAACTGCTACACCGTCATTAAATAAACTTTCCCCTTCCATCAAGGTTTTCAACCGTTTATCAGCACCTAGTTCCCGGAATAAAGCAATGACTGAAACCGGATCGGTTGCCGAAAGACTGGCTCCGATTAATAAAGCAGTAGTCAGTGGTAGTCCTGTTAGCAGGTTAATGGCGTAGGCAATACCGATGACCGAAATCACCACACCAACAATAGCAAACAGATTTACTGGTACTAAATCCCGCTTAAAGTCCCGCCAACGAATATTCCAGGCGGCTTCAAACAGTAAGGGAGGCAGAAAAATCTCTAGGATCAATTCTGGTGACAAATTTACTAGGCGGACATCTACAAATGCCAAACCTAAGCCAACAATCACCAGTAGCAAGGTGTAGGGAATTTTGCGGAACCAAGGAAAAATCCGTGATAGTGTTGCTACACTCAAGGACACAGATAGTACCAGGAGAAATTGCTCCAGATTTTGCTCAATGGCAGCTTCGCCAATTGTGGGTTCTAGGGACATGGGTAATTTAGAATTTAGAATTTAGAATTGGGAGTTGGGAATTGGGAATTGGGAATTGGGAATTGGGAATTGGGAATAAGTAATGAGTTCATTATCTACCAATTAACACCTAACACCTAATACCTAACACCTAATACCTAACACTTAGCACCTAATCTTGCAACTTGGGCTGAATATCCCTGACAACTTCGTCCCTTACGTTTTTCCATGCAAGTTTAATCATTTCTTTTTCAAATTCGGAAAGTTTCCAGGAGAAAGGCGATACATATTCACCTTGATTATTACAAAATAACTTCCAATATTTCTTTAGGTCTTTTAACTTGGGGTTTTTGGGGAGGTCATTTTGTTTGATTCCTAGAGGGGTAATATTAACATGTTCTATTTTGAGCAAATTCTGCCATTTCTGCTGAAGCATTTTGAGCTCCAAATCGTTGCGGTCAGCTTGCGTTGAGTCACGAACTTTGAATATGGTTAGCAATGGTCCTGCTAAAGACATGAGCCAACCTTTTTGGGTACTTGAATTATTATTGGCTGACGCCGATGAATCAAAAGCATTTAATTGTAGAATAATCACTTTTTTTATTTTTAGCTCTTGGATATTTTTTAGTACCACTTTGTCTAGCCATTCTACAATGGTAAACATGCCAAAATTATCGAAATAGCCGCCATCAGCTACGTGATAGTTATGTTGTTGTCCTCGGTGATGATTAGGATAACAATTACAAGCAATTGGGGTTACGTAAGGAAAGGTTGCTGAGAGTCTAGCTGCAGCTGTAGCGTCGATATCATAATTATCCTTACCGTAGAGGCTGTTAAAGTCCCAAGATTTTTGATCATTACTTGGCTTGATAAAGGTCATGGGACTCAGCAGAAAACGATAACCGTTATCAGCTAGGGTGGCATTAAACACAGGAATGGGAATTGTGCCAGCCAAAGCTTGATCACGCCAGGTATTCAGTCCCAGATTTTTATGTTTGAGATGTCCTTGCCAATCGCTTTCTATCGCTGTACCACGATCCCCTAATCCCAGGACTTTTGGTATCCAGGGAAATCCGACAAAGCGCCAAAAATCTGGGTAAGCTAGTCCCCAAGCGGTAGCATCTAAGCTATTAGCTGTTGTACCGTTAAAAATATTCTTAAACTCTGCTTCTTCCGGGTAACCATGCTTTTGATTGAACCGATCAAGATAATACATGATGCCAATGGAACTCCCCGATACAGAACTGATCAAGCCAATGGCTTTGGTAAACTTGATACCAAGACCTGGTTGTGTCACCTCAAGGGCTTGTTGCAAACCAGTCAGCACTTGTACCGTCCATCCTGCTGCTTGAATCCCTCCGCCGCTAGCACTTACTACTACTAAAGTGCGGTTTTCTTCTCCCTGGTCTTTTAGTCGTTGTTGCAGTGCTCTCTTAAAATCCGCGATCGCTTGTTCTTCATCGATTACAATTGGGTTGTTCCTCTGACATGGTTTGAGTTCGTAATAATGATCTACATTAAATAACCAATACATCAAAGCTGAGAAAATGAGGAAACTGAGCAGTACTGGCACAAAATAGTAGTCCAGGAAGAAGGTTAAGGAGCTAAACAAGAGAATGAGTCCTGTTGCAATCAGCATTAAATAAAAAAGGGCAGGGATATAAAACTTTTCTTTTTCTCTCTTTTTTCCCTTACTTAGCTGGGGTTTGCGTATTAAGTAGAGGCCCCAAAAGTAATTGCCGATATAGAATAATAATACGACTAGCAAAAATCCTAAATTGCTAATGTGGGAGGGGGCAAGTTCACCAGTTGGTGACGACAGATAGCCTTTTCTTACCTCTTGTGGAAGAAGCCGAATCACGTCGATTACCTGTTGTTCTGAGTAAGTAAAGGAGTTGGCAAAATAATCAGTAATGAAGTTAGTGACTATGTTAACTAAAAAACTGAAAACTATTGCTAGCAATAATCCGATTAATACCCCTGGTAAGATCCATTCGCTAGATTTTTTTTGCCTTGGGGATTGTTATTGAGATATCTGCTGAGTTCGCTATCTTTTTGAGAACGACTGATGGCAGTAATGCCAATTAATGAGCCTAACAAAACTGCGAATATATCCTTGACAAGTTCTATCTTGAACGGTAATTGATGCAGATATAATACAGTTTTTTCGTGGGATAATAAGTCCCGAAACAACTTCCATCCTAGGGTTGGTTCAAAGCCGAAGCGACTTGGTGCTTCAAATAAAAAGGTCTCAAAAGTATTAGCTATTGCCAATCCAGCGATGGGCAATACCCCAATTACTAAGGCTAATTGCCATTTATTGTGAAAGATAAATAAATTCCTCAGCATAGAGGAGCTAGAAATAAGAGGGAGTAAAACCAAGAATAAAATACCTAAAATAGGTATGCGCAAGTAATAAATATATTGGTGAAACAATATTAGAGGTAAGGTGATTAGGAAAACAATTCCGAAAAGCCTAGCAATATTAGAAATTGCTTTAGCGGTAGATGGCGACGCTTTAGTCATGAAATTGATAATTGGGAATTGGGAATTGGGAATTGGGAATTGGGAATTGGGAATTGGGAATTGGGAATCTAGATTGTCTTTTTTTACTCTGTATTCATTTCCCTACTTCCTACTCCCTACTCCCTGCTCCCTGCTCCCTTTTTCAGACCATTCAGTGTTTATGACCCAGATGGAAAGGCTATAGGATATGTGCAATTTAATTCACAATTGATTCTCTACTAGCTAAAGAAGCAAGTCCGAAGCATAGTAAAGCATTAACAACTAGAAAAGCTTTAGCAATCATACCATCTCCCAACCAGAGCAAACTGGGTGAGAAAAAGACACTCACGGCTAAGCAACTAGCGACACCGAGAGTAGAGCCGATGGCTAACCATTTCCATTGGGGGTGTCCTAGTAAGAGAACTACTAACACCAAGGGTATCAATACACTGGCAAATATGGGGTTTAAAACCGTACTACCTTGAATCGCACCTCCCAATTCAGGAATCGAACTACCCATGACTCGGAAAGGCCATTGGGGTAAATCAAAGGCATAGAAACCTTTGAGGAAGAATAAACCACTGCTACCAGCAATTAAACCACTGGTCAGGGACCAACCCCAAGCAAAGGTCAAATAATTCCGCAATAACCAGGCAAGTAGGTAGGAACCGAGTACCATCAAAATCTTTGGTAACAGAGCAACTACACCACCGTCAAACCAAAACCGGAGATTGAGATAGCCATTCTCATTGAGCCATCGGAAGAAATCCCGGAAGCTAATTTGTCCTCCCGTCGCCAGCTTGATAGCATTACCAGCATCTAAATGTCCAGCACCAAAGTGGTTCAAGGGGTCTTCTTCCACTGTGCGGGTAGATTGCTGGAGGACAGTCAAAACTTCATCGGGTTCAGTAATACCAGTGGTTTTAATCAAAGCTGCAACCCCAGCTACGTGGGGAGCTGCCATACTAGTACCCTGATAACCAGCAAAGACGGATTCACCGGTTTTGGGGTTAATCGTGTTTTGTAGAATCTTACCAGCTTCACTGCCCCCAGGGGCGGAAATATCCACACCAGCACCAAAGTTAGAGTAAGGTGCTTTATCTCCCACTGCATCTATAGCAGAAACACCGATAACGTGGGGATAACGAGCCGGATAGGAAGCGGCATTGCGGTTAGCGTTACCTGCTGCGGCGACAATAACCACACCTTTGTGGTAGGCATAATCGATTGCTTCTGCCATCACCTGGCTCTCACCAGCACCCCCCAAACTCATATTGATCACATCAGCACCGTTGTCAGCAGCAAAGCGAATTGCTTCGGCAATATCTGCAACTGTACCACCACCGCTAGCACCTAGGACTTTCAAAGGCATAAGAGTCGCTTCGTAAGCAACCCCTGCTACTCCATAACCATTGTTAGTGGATTGAGCAATAGTACCAGCAACATGGGTTCCATGTCCTTGATCATCGGAGGCATCAACTTTATCGTTAACGAAGTCGTAGCCTTGGACCAATTTGGTATTCCGCAAATCCGGGACATTACTGATACCGGTGTCAATTACCGCTACTGTGACACCACTACCTTTAGTTTCATCCCAAGCAGCTTCAATATTAATATTGTGCAGATTCCACTGCTTGTTGTAGTAAGGGTCATTGGGTCCTTTCAGGGAAGGATTGACCCCGGAGTAGGTTTCCTGGGAGGAGGAAGCCGATACATTATCATTCGGCGGTTTCGGCAAACCGTAGATATAATTTGGCTCAATATATTCTGTCTGCTTAGAGAGTCCTGACTTTTTCAGAGCCTTGAGCAATTGCTGGTCACCCTCTAAGATATAGATATTGTCAGCTACAGAAAATTCACTATTAAGCCTTGGTTCCAGATTGTACTGTTGCGCGATCGCTACTACCTGTTCTTGTATCTGAGCTGTTGGGATGTCTTCCCTGAAGTCCAGTACAATCGACTGATACTCTCCTTGGCTGGCTAAACCCTTAAAGTTAAACAGGGCAAAACCTAGCCCGAAGATAAATAAACACGCTAGGAGAAATTTTTTCATGGCGACCCTTCTGCTGTTGCGCCTCTATAGTCACTACATTAACCTTATCCTAGTTTATCTATCTGATATCATGTGTCGGTTGATCACTTACACTTTGGTGGCAACCAGGCTCCAAGGATCCAACCCACCCCTAACCCCTCCAAGGAGGGGAACCGGAGGCTCCAAGGGAAGGAAGAAGGTTGCAAGGTATTCAGGAATTATAACTGTTTATCCTTTCCTTGATATTATCTACTGTTAAACTCCTTACCCTATTCGATTTCATCGGGATCGATTCCCGCTTGTCGTAAACGCTCAGCTAAACGTTGGGCACGCTGACTTTCTCTATCAGCACGTTGACTTTCTTGTTCAGTATCAGTGAGAATCCAGTTACCCTCCTTGTCGTACCAACGTAGCCACTGTCTGTCTCGTTCCTTATATTCTCCCTGCCATAGTCCCAATCCTAACTGCAAACCTGGCAACCAAACTCTCTTCTGAGTCAATGCCTGTTTTTGGTAGTAAGTCCCAACCAATTGAAAAGCCTGCAATTCATTGGTGAGGCGATCGAATGTGATATAGTAGGGAATGCGCAAAATTTGCTCGTAAACTTCCCATTTTGTTGGGGGTTTTCGATTACGTTCCGTTTCTCCTAAGTCTTCAGCACGGGTGCTGGGGGACAGAAATTCGATCGCAACAGTTGGACGTACTCTCTCTTGCCACATGACATAGCTCAGACGCAACTCTCGTTCTTGGTAAAATTGCGATACTCCAAGAACGGCAAACCAGTCAGGACGTTTGTACCAATTCGTATTTTGGGGATCGTAGTACAAATTCAAGTCGCTGGCAACGAAGATACGTTTGCTGGGATAGTGGGGGGGTTGAAAAGTTGCTGAGCAAAGTTGTGCCTGCAACAGATGAAATTGATCTGGCAATCCAGGTTCCTCCGGGTCTTCACTGGGTAGATCATACATGGTCGGGAGGACTTCTTTCGGGGAACACGGTGGATTGACTTGTTTGGTGGAAGATTCAACTTTAACGCTCATGATTAATAAATTTTAGGTTGTGGCTTACGGTAGTTATAGGTAACGTAAGTTACTAGTTACAAGTATCAGCGTGTTGAGATCCCCCCTAACCCCCCTTAACAAGGGGGGGACCGGATTTAAGGTCTCCCGTGGAAGTCAAAGCATAGCATCCTCTGGCTTCCCCCTTATTAAGGGGGACGGGAGGGGGATCCTAAGGGGGACGGGAGGGGGATCCAAGGGGGATTTAGAGGGATCTAATAAAATTAAGCGATTATAACTAACAACTTGGGTTAGGTATGATCTCAGTGTAGCGAATGAATTTTCATCCTCTGGTGGTGAATTTTTTTCATCGGGACTGCCTTCTTATACTAGGTAAGCGATCACACTGAATAGCAGTTGACGTTTGCCTTTATTTTGTGCTATTATTATAAAATGGGTCAAGAGTACGCCATATAGACCCTCTCCATGACCTCTATAATCTCGGAAGGGTTAAGCATTGGCGGACAAAAACCTTGATTTGCTGGTCAATATGCTAGCGCCAATGCTTAACCCCTACAGTTAATTATCTAATGAGTGCAAGAGGTCTCTTCACTAAATCTTATCGAGAAATGCTATAACGATTGGATAAGAGTCTACTCAAAAAGTTATGGCAGATCAGACAAAGTTTGTTCCCCTAGAGTTGGGGAATGGTGCGGTGGTGATGGTTGAGACGACTGTAATTGGAGAGGTGGCTAAAGAAGAGGAGGATCTTACGGGAGAAGAGTTGGAGTCAGATGTCTCTTCTAATTATCAGTATCTCAAACAGGCAACAGATGCGATCGAAGGAATTGCCGAGACCCTGAAACAGAGTTTAGGGAAGATTCAACCAACCAAGGCTAGTGTAGAATTTGGCTTAGAATTTGGCTATGAGTCCGGACAAATTACAGCAATGATTGTCAAAGGTAGCGGTAAGGCTAATTTAGAATTAGATACCGTATATTTGTAGGTGTAGGTTGAAGGAATACTGATTTAATTCCCATATTGCATCATTTTCAACAAGCTTGAAAACCTTCCCCAGTATAACCTAAGATGAACTCACCAGACGCTGGGGCGGGTTTGGTTAAGTTATCGTTGAAAAGAAAAATATTGAGCGAACCCGCCCCTACATGGTTGGATATGGGGAGTAGTGGCGTGACACAGCTAATTTGTTGGTGGGTGAAGGAGTGTGGGGAGTGTGGGATGTGTGGGATGTGTGGGAGGTGTGGGGAGTGTAGGAAGATAGATTATTCCACCATTTTAGGTGTGTCGCGCCAGTAGATACAAAACTTTTGCTCACAAGAGCGATCGCAGTCTTTAGAATGTAGAATTTAGAATGTAGAATTTAGAATTAAATACCGTACATTTGTAGGTATAGGTTGAAGGAATGCTGATTTAATTCCCATTAAGCGTCAAATTCTCTTTGTGTCCTCTGTGCCTCTGTGGTTATTTCTTTAAATTGTCCTTAATAATGTAGGTTAGGTTTATCAACAAAACCCAATTAAGTAATCAAGGTTTTATTAACTTGTAGTAGCTGGCATAGTATTGACAACCGTAGGGGCGTATTGCATACGCCCAAAGCGATCACACTCGCGTTTCAGATGAATAAGTCTGGTAGTGAAAGGAGGCAACAGCTCATCTGGCAACAGGCAACAGTTCCGGAGTGATTATCCATGATTCGCAAGGGAGATTTTCATCATTTGTGCTGTGGAAATTGAGCCCATCGATACAAAAACCTTGCACTTAATTTTCAACAAGTTCCAAAACCCGCCCGGGTATAACCTAAGATGATATCACCAGACGCCGGGGTGGGGAAAGGTTAAGTTATTGTTGAAGAGAAAGATATTGAGCGAACCCGCCCCTACATGGTTGGATATGGGGAGTAGATACAAAACTTTTGTGGATTTAAATTGTGAATTGGTAACGTCAAATTCTGTTCGTGTCCTCGCCTCTGTGGTTATTTCCTTAAATTGAGTCAGGGAAGACTCGGATGTTGGGTTTCGCCGATGGTATTTTTGGGTAAAATAGGAAAAAATATTTCCGGCTCCACCCAACCTACGGGGTAAACGATTGCGCTATATTTTTAAGACCGGCTAAAACTTGCTCTAATTCGTTCTCCCTATCAATAGATAAAGCATAGGAACGACTATATAGGGGTATATCCGCTGGTTGGAGTTTCACAAAGACAAACTCTCTACCATTGACCAGAAAACCCAATTTTGGCTGGTCACTTTGGGGATTATCCAGCATATAAGCTAAAGCTTGAGGTAGTGCTGCCATAACATCAAACCTCGTACTTTTAGATTCAATCACCAGTATCCAAATTCCTTGTCGCACAACTAAAACATCTATCCTACCTCTGACAATTATTCCTTTGTCCTCAGCAGCAATTTCCACAGAAGCTTCAGTTTTGATAGAAAAGGGTGGTTGAAAGAATCCAGCTAGATCAAGTAAAGGTGAGAGAACCACCATTTTTACCCCTTCTTCTAAAAGGGGACGGCGATTAACCAAATTAAAGTAATTACTACGAATTCTTTCCAGACGACGTTTTTCCTCATCCGTTAAATCCGGTAAGTTATCTTGCCATTCTCGAAAAAATTGACTATTGGTAGTTAATTGCAGTCCAAAATGTTCTTGCAGTTCTTCCAGGGTAATATCTTGAGCTTGTATAGTGGTAACCATAAGGAATCAAGGTTTTATTAACTTGTAGTAGCTGGCATAGTATTTACAACCGTAGGGGCGTATTGCATACGCCCAAAGCGTCACACTCGCATTCGAGATCCCCGACTTCTTATACCAGTTTGTCGAGCTAATTACGGGTTCAATCAAGAAGTCGGGGATCTTAGGGTTACAGGTATTCCTGAGTTTTTTTCAAGCCTGTAGTGCGAGCATCTTGCTCGCGTTTTGTTTTAGTTATACATTATAGGCGCACACCTATTCTATTATTCAAATAATAGCAAAAAATCATCAAAATAACAACCAATCCAAGATTTTTACCAGAAAGCGATCGCAGTCTTTAGAATGTAGAATGTAGAATGTAGAATTAAATGCCGTACATTTGTTGTGGCAGGTTAAAGGAATGCTGTAAACCTTTGTGCATTTAAATTGTGAATTAGTAACGTCAAATTTTCTTCGTGTCCTAGTGTGTCTGGTGTGGTTATTTCTTTAAATTGAGTAAGGGAAGATTCGGATGTTGGGTGTCGCCGATGGTATTTTTGGGTAAAAGGGGGATAAATATCTGCGGCTCCACCCAACCTACCATCTAAGCGATCGCTTTTTCCTAAAAATGTTAAACTATGCGCTACATAGGAGTTACTCATGATTCGACTGGCCACGCTTGATGACAAGAAAGCTTTAATGGCGATCGCTGAGGCTATCAATCTGTTTAGCCCACAAGAACTTGAGGAACTCGGCGGTATGTTAACAGAATACTTCGATAGCCTCGACAGCACACAGCAAAGAGATCACTACTGGCTCACCTATGACGATGGTGAGCCAGTAGGAGTCGCGTACTACGCACCAGAACCCTATACTGAGGGAACATGGAACCTGTACTTTATCGCTGTTCACCCCAGCCGTCAAGGGGAAGGAATCGGTAC
>JAAHGR010000220.1 GCA_010672425.1 Symploca sp. SIO2E6 | reverse complement strand
CCTACATAGAGGCGGTTGTTGGTGGAGGTGACCCAGTTGCAGAACTGCTGCCAAACAGAGGAGCTCTGGCTCTGCTGTAGGGTAGTAGTCATGTTAGGTATGATTGCTAGGTATGAATTTTCGAGGTACGGCAGACGTTGTTTGCGTCTGTATGAACTTATATTAACCTGCTATTTAAGATTTGTAAAGTAATTTTAACGAGCTTTAGATTTTCTTAATATTTCAACCGAGCTTCTGAGGGGATGACGGTAGGGCGGTTATGAAAGGGGTGAGCGAAATTTTGTGTGGGATTTCCATTCTCCGCGTCCGGTGCGTCTCCCTCGTCCGGTGCGTCTGTTGAATCGTTTCCCCACCCTTTTTTTCGCTCACCCGTATGAAAGGTCGGCTTCTGGTAAAGTAAGCCAAATTATGCCTAAACCCATCCCTACAAGCGATCGCACTATGATGATAATGAAGGGGATGGAACCGGAGAGTCCCCCTCGGCTCATGGACAACGTAAAACAATGACAAAAACTGTTGCTGTTACAAAAGCTATTACCTCATTAATCGACGTTGAGACGAAGTTAGACTTACACAGAGCACAACAGGATGATTTTTTCCCAGAGGTTCGGGAAGATTTGCCATCCCTGACTGAGGAGGAGAAAAAGACACTTGATCGTCTGAAAGCACGGTATGAGTATCATCGCTACTATGGCCCCTTGGCAGAAGGAGCCGTTAATCTATTGCTGATCTCTCCTCTTCTAGAACTAGCAGGATTCTATGAGCCACCGTTCCAGATCCGAGCGGAAGAATCAGTGGCTTTGCAGATAGAGGTAGGAGATGAAATTCTCAACGGACGTATTGATTTTCTGATTGTGCATCATCAGCTTTGGGTAGTCGTAGTTGAATCTAAACGCAGCACCACTGACTTGGAACTAGCAATTCCCCAAACTCTCACCTACATGCTGGCAGCAGTAGAAGGTTGCACTTCTGCCTCTCCTTCCAACCACAAACCCCTCTATGGTTTGATTACCACAGGAGGGCTATTCTGCTTTCTCAAACTCTCAGCACAAGGACATCGACAGTATGATTTTTCAGATACCTTTTCCCTCCTGCCCCGACAAAACAAGTTATTCGAGGTGCTTAAGATCCTCAAGAAAATGAGTCAACTAATACAGAATAGGGTTTGCTGAATAAGTCTTAATTCTCAGTTGAGATAGGTGTTAGGTTTTAGTGGAATAGATTGTTTTCTCAGTATCTCTGTCCCCCTTGTCTCCCTTGTACTCCTTGTCTCCCTTGTCTCTAAACCACTTTAACCCGGTGGCCATTGCATTCCCCGTCCCCCTAAAATGTGCAAATGCAGATGGTAAACGGTTTGACCCCCATCAGTACCATTGTTAATCACCACCCGATAGCCATTGCCCAAACCGACTTGTTCGGCAACCAGCTTGGCAGTTAAGAGCAGGTGTCCCAGCAGAGCCTGGTCTTCTGGCCCAGCAACTGAGATTTGGGGAATCGGCTTTTTGGGAATTACTAGGAAGTGAACTGGTGCTTGGGGACTAATATCCTTGAAGGCAAGGGCTAAATCATCTTCATAGATAATCTCAGCAGGTATTTCTCGGTTGATAATCTTGCTAAAAATGGTGTCGCTCATAAGTAAATTCAGGTTTCGACTTGGTTCTAGAGCATCAGTCCAGAAACCGGGTTTCTTTGGAAAAATGCTAATATTTCGTCGTTATTCTTGCAAGAAACCCGGTTTCTAGGAATACTCTTTCCGGCTCTCTAGGCTGGTTTAAACCTACTCCCTACTCCCAATTCCCAATTCCCAATTCCCAATTCCCTTGTTTCTCGATCGTGACTAGCATCACCTAAGCAATTGCTCCAAGTCACTCACCATTTTTGTAATAATTTGTTACATTTATTAATGAAGCGTTACATAAGCTCAAAGCCAATATGCCATTTACTATCGATGCAGCCAGAAATATTTTTCCCGACACTTTAGCTGCTGATGCCGTACCTGCAACCATTGCTAGGTTCAGTCAACTCAGTGCTGAAGATCAACTAGCACTAATCTGGTTCGCCTACTTAGAAATGGGTAAAACGATTACGGTTGCTGCTCCTGGAGTAGCTAGTATGCAGTTTGCAGAACTAACTATCAAGGAAATGTGCGACATGACTCCCCTAGCGCAAAGCCAGGTTATGTGTGACTTAGCCAACCGCACCGATACACCAATCAGTCGTACCTATGCTAGTTGGACACCGAACCTCAAGCTCGCTTTCTGGTATGAATTAGGAAAATTGATGGAGCAGGGAAAAATCGCACCGATTCCTGAAGGCTACAAACTTTCAGCTAATGCTAATGCCATTCTCGCAACCATCACCGGCTTAGAACCAGGTCAACAAATTACGGTTCTTCGCAATGCAGTTGTGGATATGGGTTACGACCCCAACAAAATCAGTGGTTTCCGAAGGATTAGTGAACCGGTTGTTCCACCCAAAGAAATTTCGCAGCGAACTTTAGTTAAGATTGAGGGTATAGA
Organism: Symploca sp. SIO2E6; assembly: GCA_010672425.1. Classification (GTDB taxonomy): domain Bacteria; phylum Cyanobacteriota; class Cyanobacteriia; order Cyanobacteriales; family Coleofasciculaceae; genus Caldora. The sequence continues at coordinate 8,337 of JAAHGR010000220.1, read as the reverse complement.
CAATCCGACGATTAATAACTACATGAATAACTTGAATGCCAATGATTTTGAGGCATTAATCAAGTTGTTTACCCCCGATGGAGCTTTGCAACCTCCATTTCGCCGACCAATTGTTGGTCAAGAAGCAGTGTTACGATTTTTCCGCGAAGAATGTCTGAATCTCAAATTGATTCCCGAGCGAGGAGTTGCCGAGCCAGCAGATGATGGCTTCACTCAAATTAAAGTCACGGGTAAGTGCCAAACACCTTGGTTTGGTGGTGGTGTTGGCATGAATATTGCTTGGCGATTTTTACTCGACCCTCAAGATAAGATTTTCTTTGTGGCTATAGATTTGCTGGCATCTCCTAAAGAGCTATTAAACCTAGCTCGCTAATTAGCGAAAAAAATCGGTTTACACCCCCTCTTTCTAGGAATGCTTTAATTTGGTTGAGTTTAATCGTCCAATCTTAAGGAACACTTAATTCAAACACATGCGCTCTTGGAAATAGAGCGTTTTTTTATTGACTTCAATACTTGATATGCAAGAGCAAGCACCACAATGGTCAGAGACCGAACAACAAATAGCTCGTGAAGCTTTGAGTAGAGCTTACACAAGAGAGACTGAGGCTCTGATAACTGAAATTAGCCAAAAAGCCAGTGAAATTACTCAAATCAATGATGTTTGGTCTTTAAGCGACTATTTAAATGCGAGAAGATATGACATCGACGGTAAGTATGACTACAGAGACTCTACACCAATTTTCGTTCTCGCCAAGTTAATCAAAGAAGGATGGTTACATCCCGATGAATTAACAGGTTTAACTCCTGATAAAAGAGCCAAAGTGGCTGCACTTACCAGAATTTGACCAGAGAGATTTTAGATTTTAGATTTTAGATTTTAGATTTAAGAATTCAAATGGTCACAAGCCTCTAAATTTATTTATGGGGTAAATCTAAAATCTTCAATCTTCAATTTCCTTATTACTGGAGTTTAGACAATAGCAAAAATATTAGCTGACAGCTAAAGGCTGTCAGCTTAGCAAGAGGTGGGGATTACATCATACCCATGCCACCCATGCCGCCCATGCCACCCATGCCGCCCATGCCGCCCATGCCGCCCATGCCGCCCATGTCGGGAGCAGCAGCTTTCTTCTCAGGCTTCTCAACTACCAAAGCTTCCGTAGTCAAGACCATGCCTGCAATGGAACCAGCATTCTGGATCGCTGAGCGTACAACTTTCGCCGGGTCGATAATACCAGCAGCAATCAAATCTTCAAATTCGCCAGTAGCGGCATTATAGCCAATGTTGGCATCGCCATGACGCACCTTTTCCACAATCACAGAACCTTCGGCACCAGCATTATCTGCCATTTGACGTAGGGGTGCTTCTAGGGCTTTAGTGAAGATATCAGCGCCGATTTTCTCTTCTTCATCGAAACCATCTTGAATGGCATTAATCTTGTCGGACAAGCGAATCAAGGTCGTACCACCACCAGCGACAATACCTTCTTCTACAGCAGCTTTAGTCGCATTGAGGGCATCTTCGATCCGCAGCTTACGATCCTTGAGTTCCGTTTCAGTAGCTGCACCAACTTTGATCACTGCTACACCGCCAGCTAATTTGGCAATCCTTTCTTGCAGTTTTTCTTTGTCGTAATCCGAGTCAGTTTCTTCGAGTTGCTTGCGAATTTGGGCGACCCGTTTCTCGACATCAGCTTTGGTAACACCACCAGCAACGATCGTGGTAGTGTCTTTATCAATAGTGACTTTGGTTGCACTTCCCAGCATTTCCAGGGAAGCGGCATCCAGGCTCAAGCCAATATCTTCCGAAATTACTTGACCCCCAGTTAGTACCGCAATGTCTTGTAACATTTGCTTACGACGATCGCCAAATCCAGGGGCTTTAACTGCTGCTGCGTTCAAAACACCCCGGGCTTTATTGACCACTAAAGTGGCTAAAGCTTCCCCTTCCAAGTCTTCGGCAATAATCAATAGGGGTTGACTAGCACGAGCAACTTTCTCTAAGATTGGTACTAAATCCTGGATAACGCTAATTTTTTTGTCGGTAATCAAAATACGGGGATTCTCGTATTCTACCGTCATCCGTTCGTTATCGGTAACGAAGTAAGGGGAAATATAACCCCGATCAATCTGCATCCCTTCAACTACGTCTAGTTCAGTAGAAAGGGATTTCGATTCTTCAACGGTAATGACGCCGTCTTTGGTGACTTTGTCCATCGCTTGGGCAATCATTTCACCGACTTCTTCGTCATTACCAGCAGAAACGGTAGCTACTTGAGCAATTGCTTCACCTGCTACTGGTTTTGCCATAGTCTCCATCTCTTTTACCAGATGGGCAACGGTTTTTTCGATACCTCGGCGCACAGCCACAGGATTTGCACCAGCAGCCACGTTTTTCAAGCCTTCGCGGATGAGTGCTTGGGCAATTACTGTCGCAGTAGTTGTGCCATCACCAGCGATGTCTTTGGTTTTAGAGGCAACTTCCTGGATCAAGCGAGCACCGGTGTTCTCTAGAGGATCTTCGAGTTCAATGTCTTTGGCAACGGTGATACCATCGTTGACAATTTGGGGGGCTCCAAACTGCTTCTCTAACAGCACGTTACGACCCTTGGGCCCAAGGGTAATACGAACCGCATCGGCTAGGGCATTGACACCTCGCTCTAGAGCTCTTCTTGATTCTTCGTTAAAGGAGACTATTTTTGCCATTTCTGGTGCTTCGTCTGAATCGTCATTAGCAAATTTAGCACTCTTGAAGGGAGAGTGCTAATTGCAATTTGGTTCGGATATCACCCCTTTCGCAAAAAATTCACATTTCTTCTATATTTTTATAAATTGGGGCAAAATATCTATCTAGATCCGATGAATAACTATAAAACTAAAGACCAGACGATCTTCTTAAATCAACTTCCCAGCCGCATTCAGATCAATGTTATGGAACCCCTAGTGGCTAAGGAAGTAAACCGGCAGCGATCGCGATTGCCTGAAAGTTTAGCTAAATACATCGATCCAGTAGAGGTAGCAACCTACGCCCTTAACCGTTTACCACCCTTGTATGCTTGTAGCCAACAAGGCTGGCATTATCAAAAACAACAGGCTCAAACTAAGTTTGGACCTCAGATTACTACTAAGGTGCGTCAAGCGATCGCGGCAGTCCAAAGAGACCCCCTCAAACTCTCAGATCCCCTCAAATCAGAAGAGACAGAATTAAAGGAAGCTCAGGCAGCTTTACAAGGATTGCAAGACTTGCTAGAGCACAGAGAAATTTCCTGGCAGAATTTGGTTGATGTTGTGCAAAAAGCCCTAACGAGAAAAGCTGTTGATAGTGTGAGGCAAGTCATTAGCCAAAAAGCATTTAAAAAGATAGCCCAGCAGTAGACATAAGAATTAACATAGTCTAGAGAGCCGGTCTAGTATTCCGAGAAACCAGGTTTCTTGCTGTGAATAATGAGCTCTTGACTCATTACTCATTACTCATTACTCATTACTCATTACTTCAAAACCCGACTAAATAGACAAACTTCAGCAGACCCTAGTTAAAAATATTATTGAGAAATACCCCAAAACAGAGTATGGCGCTTATCCTGGGAGCTTAGAGAAATGTGTGGAGGTATATCATGGAGCAACTAATTAAATATCGCATTATCTGCACCCTGAGCTTTGGCGACATCTATGGACAAATTATGGTTTGGTTAATCGTCATTTTCCTTAGTCTCGCCTCTGCCCTAGCTTTGTGGAGTGCTGAACGCCAAATTTACGCCTTAGCCACTGTCGGACTCATCTTGGTGTTGTCTCTGCCGTTTTTGCTCTTTGCTTTCGTAACCACACTGCTCAACCATATTGAGCTCGATCCCATAGAGGTAGACGCAAAAATTCCCCCAGTTCGTCGGCAACCACCTACTCAGAAACCAGCAGAGGCAAGCAGCTGAATCAACTCTTGATTGTGAAAAAGAAATTGATAGAAGTTCCCTGCCTGGTGTGGGGAGTTTTTTTATCTCAAGATTTACTATAACCATAGAGAGATAGAGCCAAAACAACAGATGTTAGAACACGATGTGATTATTGTCGGAGGCGGATTAGCTGGGTGTCGCGCCGCCTTGGAGATTAAACGTACCCAACCAAACATAGATGTGGCTCTAGTTGCCAAAACCCATCCCATTCGTTCCCACTCCGTCGCTGCTCAGGGAGGTATGGCGGCTACGCTGAAAAATGTAGACCCGGAAGACAGCTGGGAAGCTCACGCCTTTGATACCGTTAAGGGTTCCGATTACCTAGCGGATCAGGATGCGGTAGAAATCCTGACTCGCGAAGCTCCAGATGTGGTAATCGAGCTAGAACACATGGGGGTGCTCTTTTCTCGTTTACCCGATGGTAAGATTGCTCAACGGGCTTTTGGGGGGCATTCCCACCGTCGTACCTGCTACGCGGCAGATAAAACCGGACATGCGATTCTCCACGAATTGGTAAACAACCTCCGACGTTACGGTGTCTGCATCTACGATGAGTGGTATGTGATGCAACTGATTGTAGAAGATGCTCAAGCTAAGGGCGTCGTGATGTTTAATATCCTAGATACCAAGGTGCAAGTAGTACGGGCCAAGGCAGTAATGTTTGCTACCGGAGGTTATGGCAGGGTATTTAACACAACTTCCAATGACTATGCTTCTACTGGGGATGGTTTAGCCATGGCAGCTGTTGCGGGTATACCTCTAGCAGATATGGAGTTTGTCCAGTTTCACCCAACAGGTTTATATCCCGTAGGCGTCTTAATTTCCGAAGCAGTCCGAGGAGAAGGAGCCTATTTAATTAATGCACAAGGCGATCGCTTTATGGCCAACTATGCTCCGAAACAAATGGAGTTGGCACCCCGGGATATTACCTCCAGAGCCATTACCCTAGAAATTCGTGCCGGTCGTGGTGTACACTCCGATGGTAGTGCTGGAGGACCCTTCGTCTATCTTGACCTACGGCACATGGGTAAGGAACAGATTATGAGTCGAGTTCCCTTCTGTTGGGAAGAAGCGCACCGACTAGTGGGGATTGATGCGGTACATGAACCGATGCCAGTGCGTCCTACCTGTCATTACTCCATGGGTGGTATTCCTGTCAATACAGATGGACAAGTACGCAGTAGTGAGGAGGGATTAGTAGCAGGCTTCTTTGCTGCTGGGGAATGTGCCTGTGTCTCCGTACATGGAGCCAATCGCCTAGGTAGTAACTCCCTACTAGAATGTGTAGTCTATGGGCGTAGAACCGGAGCCGCGATTGCTCAATACGTCCTCAACCACAAATTTCCTGAAATTGACGAATCATCCTACCTCAAAGCTGCCCAAGGAGAAATCAACACCCTCCTTGAGCAATCGGGAACTTTACGCATTGCCCAGCTGCGTGAGACTCTCCAAGATTGTATGAGTCAACACTGTGGCGTTTTTCGCACCCAAGAGTTAATGGGGGAGGGATTAAGGGAACTCAAACAGCTGCAACAGCAACTACCGCAGATTTATTTAGATGATCAAGATAAGTGCTGGAACACGGAACTCATCGAAGCCTTAGAACTGCGCAACTTAATGATTGTAGCAGAACTAATTTTGACTTCTGCTTTGAATCGGCAAGAAAGTCGAGGTGCTCACAGTCGGGAAGATTATCCCCAGCGAGATGATACTAATTTCCTCAAGCACACTTTAGCTTACTACTCCTCAGCAGGCATTGAGCTGCAATACAAATCAGTAAGTATAACTTTATTCGAGCCGCAGGAACGGAAGTATTAAAATCACCAATACCCAATACCCAATACCCAATACCCAATACCCAATACCCAATACCCAATACCCAATACCCAATACCCGATTCCCAATTCCCAATTCCCGATTCCCAATACCCGATTCCCAATTCCCAATTCCCAATGACTTCTTCAATTTCCCTTAAATATCAGTCCGATACCCCCCTGCCACCTCGGCAAAACTTGCCGACGATGTACGATTTACCTAGTGAAGACCCTAAGGAGCCTGGGAGGCCTGACGAATTTCATACTTTACAAGCTTGGCTGTTATGCCTAACTTTTTTACCCCTTACCTTTCCACCAGAACAAGTTTTTAGTGCCTGTGATCTGAATATTTACTATGACCTCAACCATCTCCAATGGCACAAACGTCCAGATTGGTTTGGAGTAGTGGCAAACTCTAGATTATATGAGGGTCGTGACACTCGTGATAGCTATGTAACTTGGATTGAACCAGTCAATCCAATGATCGTGGTCGAGTTATTATCTCAGAGTACAAAAAAGCAAGACCTTGGAGAAATAGAAACGGAAGGAAAGGAAATAGAGGAAGGTCCTGACAAACCTCCTAGTAAATGGGAAGTATACGAGAGTATTCTGAAGATTCCCTATTATGTAGTATTTAATCGTCGTAATAACAAAATCCGCATTTTTCATCTAGTAGGTGGACTCTATCAAGAAGTAAAGTTAACTCAAGGACGTTTCTATCTGCCAGAATTGGGAATAAGTTTGGGTTTGTGGCAAGGTTCATTTCGCTCGAACAACCGATTGTGGTTGCGGTGGTTTACCCGCGATGGGGAGTTAATTCTCTCCTCGGAGGAATCAGCACTTCAAGAAACCGGTGAAGCACTTCAAGAAGCTGCTGAAGCTAAACAAGAAGCTGCTGAGGCTAGACAAGAAACTGCTGAGGCTAGACAAGAAATTGCTGAGGCTCAAAAAAGAGTAGAGCAATTAAGGGAGCAATTGCGCCAATTGGGAATAAATCCAGATGAAATATAGCGTTTATCATGATTGATGAGGTACAAAGATCCTGGTTTTTGGGAATGGGGAATTGGGAATTGGCTCAACCGCCGTAGATTTAAATCTCCTTCCCTTAAAAATATTTTATTGGTTGTAATTTTCGTGATTTTGGGTTATTATATTAATAATGTAATAGGCGTGCGCCTGTAAGGTATGAATTGCGATTCAGGAATTGAAGAACTACCCCAAGAAATGCCCAAAAAAGAAAATGAAGAGTTTGAGGCGATCACAGATATTCTTATTGTGGTTTGTGGATCGCTTAGCTCGGCACAGCTAAAATGAGGGAATAAGATTGAAGCTCTTCTACCATCCCACGATACTATAGTGGAAAAGCTATGGTTACAATACTTTTGGAGAAGAACGATGGAATCGAATCCCTTAGGAGCCCAAGTTCAATATGAGTTTGATAGTAGCCAAAACGAACTGATCTCGGATTTAGCCAAAAAGATGAGTTTTGTAGCGACGCTGCTCATCGTGACTGGAATTTTATTGCTCGTGAGTAGTCTTGCTGGTCTCATTTTATCGTTCTCGCTATCAGCAATCACTGACTCAATCATCAACGGTGTTTTTATGCTGTTTATTGGTTTTTGGACGCGCAATGCAGCAAAGGCTTTTCAAAACATCGTCAAAACACAAGGACACGATATCGAGAATTTAATGGGTGCTCTCGGTGAACTTCGCAAGCTTTACACTCTACAGTACTGGTTAGTTATTCTCGCTTTGATTTTCATCGCTCTGGCATTTGTTCTTGCCATTATCATCGGAATTACTGCCGGAGGTATCTAATAGACATCTACAGGGAATGGGGAATTGGCTCAACCGCCGTAGATTTAAATCTCCTTCCCCTAAAAATATTTTATTGGTTGTAATTTTCGTGATTTTGGGTTATTATTTTAATAATGGAATAGGTGTGCGCCTATAAGATATGAATTGCGATTCAGGAATTGAAGAACTACTCCAAGAAATACCCAAAAAAGAAAATGAAGAGTTTGAGGCGATCGCAGATATTCTTATTGTGGTTTGTGGATCGCTTAGCTCGGCACAGCTAAAATGGTGGAATAAGTAGGTTGGGTGTAGCGCTAGCGTAACCCAACATTTCTTGTGTGTTGCGTTGGGTTTCACTTCTCCTTCTCCAGACGCTACGCGAACGTTACACCCAACCTACATTTTTAGATGTGTCACGCTACTACTGGCGTGCTACAGCCTATTATGATGGAATAAAGTAGTGTGAGCATCTTGCTCACGTATGACCTCCATCTAGCGAGCGAGACGCTCGCACTACCTAAAATCTAAACGACTATTTTATTGTAGGCGTGCCACGCTACTAGGCGATCGCGTTCTCCTTCTGGCATATTGTTAAGGAGTTTTCTCGGCTGCGTAAAAGTCCAGGAAACTGCTGATAAGTTAATACAGCCGACATTCCGCACCCCCCTACTGTCACAATCGGTTTTTGCGTAATTTATGGTTGTTCTTGGTAACTTTTTATACCAAAATTTCCCAAATCGGTTGTGCGATAGCGCAAGCGCTGCTGCAAGCAGATCAGC
>JAAHGR010000022.1 GCA_010672425.1 Symploca sp. SIO2E6 | reverse complement strand
CAAGTCCGGTAAGATACTCTAGTCCACATAGTCTCAACCGCTTATCACTCTTATCACTAACAAAATGCTTGAGAGCAGATAACCGTTGTAATCCATCTACAACTAACCATTTTTCCTCATCAGTGGCATCTATATAGAAGGCTGGTAAAGGAATTCGGATCAGGATAGATTCAATCAGTCGGCTTTTAACATCATCCTTCCAGATATTTGCCTGACGCTGAAAATCAGGGGCTAAATCAAGGGCTTCTTCGTTGATTCGTCTGAGTAGTTGTTCAATAGTTGGTTCTCTGGTAGCAATGTTAATCTGGTCAGGATCATATTGGAAGTGATTTTTTTCATATTGTTCTTCCTCGTTATCGTCTTCATCCGGTAAATCCGGGTTTGGGTTATTCAGCTTTGTCATGGTTTTGATGTTGAGGACTGTTGTATCATAAAGCTAAAACACCGATTGGTGAAACCGGGTTTCTTTGGCAGAAATGCTAATATGAGAGTTGTTGTCCTTACAAGAAAACCGGTTTCTAAGAATACTGAATCGATGCTCTAGTAGGAACAGGTAACAGGCAATACTACTCGGTAATCGCTCATTCTTTCTCCCCACACTCCCCACACTCCCCACACTCTCTTAACCGAGCAGTATTGAGTCAACAGGAAGCAATCTCATCTCCGCCTGCGACTCAGCCAATGGTCAACCGAAATCTTGTTGAAGCCTAATCCTGCCAACAAGATAAACAGAGTGATATCGTAAATCAACTGACTCCCGGCAACCTGCCAATTTTGGATAATTGTCACACCATACATTAACACGATCATCAAGATAAAACAGGCAATCAAAGCACCGCGCATCCAAAAACCAATCATAATGAGTAAACCCACAACCAATTCAACTGGCGGGACTAACGCAGCATTGATGCGGACTAAGAATTCCGGAATCCAGGACTGTTGCATCGTTTGAGCCATGGCATCCATAAAACCGGGAATATTGCCAATGCGAACTGCGCCGTGATTGAAGTAGTTGACACCAACAATAACCCGCAGCAGCGTATAGGCAGCAACAATATCCTTAGGTCTTAGCCAAACATGAGATTGATTATCGTTCATCTTCAAATTATCTCCAGTAATATTGTTGAGGAACAGGGAATTGGGAATTGGGAATTGGGAATTGGGAATTGGGAATTGGGAATGACGCGATCGCTTACTAGCGCGATATACCTAAAAATGTAGGTTGGGTGTAACGTTCGCGTAGCGTCTCCAAAGGAGAAGTGAAACCCAACGCAGCAAAGAAGGAGTGTTGGGTGGAGCTTTCTTCGAGACCAAACACCGGAGGCGTTTGTGTTGGGTCTCGTTCCTCTACCCAACCTACATCTATTACTGGTTTGGCTGGGGGAAGTAGTTTATATGCGCAGACCTTCTCCATTATTCAGAATAATAGCAAAAAATAATCCCAATTGCAACCAATAGATAATGAGTCCACTCTTCTAGTGTCGTGGTACAGCTAAAAAGGTGGTGAGAGAAACCGGTTGGGGAATGTAGAATGTAGAATGTAGTGCGACTCGTTTCCTCGAAAAATGGAGAGAAACCTCATCCGTGTACGAGGAGCAGGAGGTCAGCCTTTGGTATGGGTTGTGTAAAACTCTTGATAACTTAATAACCTTGAGGGTGCAAGTCCCTCCAATCTCTGACGCAGCTATTGAAGCAAACTTTAGATAAAGGGGAATCTGAAGCGATCGCTCTTGCAGTTGAACTGAAGGCAGACTGGACATTAATAGATGAACGTGATGCCAGAAAAGCTGCTAAATCTCTGGGATTGAAAGTAACAGGTATTTTGGGAATTCTGCTCCGTGCCAAACAAGTAGGTGAACTAGAATCGCTACAACCTGTCATTGATAACCTAACTAGTAAAGCTAGATTTCGGATTGCGCCAGAATTGTTAGCACAAATTCTTAAGTAATTACCATTGACTTCACTATCAAAAATTAACTATATTACATTTAATAATAGTTATTCTATGTTGAATGCAATAATTTTGAATTCGTCGTTAGGCGCTCATTACTTCCAAGGACTAGGGAGCAAGCGATCGCATCCGGCATCAGCGAAGTTGCTCCCATACCAAAGCAAAAACTTACTGTTGGGTTGCGCTTCGCTTCACCCAACCTACATTTGCTAGATACTGCTTCAGAATAGGAAGCAGGTAAAACTTGACAAGCGTATTAAACTAACATCTTGCACTATGCATCATAAATACTTAACAACCGAAACAGGAACAATCAATTTCGGTACTGAAAACGTCCAATCTTATCACTATTGCCTATTGCAAGAGTGCCTATTGCAAGAGTGCCTACTTCCACAAGTATGTTTTCGGGAGGAGTACAAGATCTGAGTTAAATACATTTTAGCTTAGTGAACTGGTACACAATCCGGTTCATTAGCGATCGCGATGCAGGTAGAAACTACCACTATCAGCTGAATCATCAACCGTGAGTCGAAAGATGTAGATTCCACTTGGGACAGGATTCTGCTCATCATCTAGACCATCCCAGAACAATTGCCTTTCACCCGAAGTAGGATTATCTTCATCTAAAAGCACTTTGACTTCTAATCCGAAACGATTCCAAATATTCAGCCATGCATGTTTTGCACCTTCTGGTATCCTAACGCTAATGGTAGCAGTATTATGAAAAGTCTCTAAGCCTGCTGTTTTGAGCATCCTCTCAGTCGGAGCAGTTTCTGTAGCTATGAGTTGAGGAGCAAAGACTTGTAACTCTTCCGGGGGATTATATTTGTACACCAGCCGTCCACCAGCGTAACCAACCTTCACAGGGTCTCCGATAAAGCGAAAACGATTAATAAAACCTCCTACCTCGTTAGCATCAGTCCAAGTTTGACCCCCATCAATGGTTCCACTTGTATAACCTGCGGTGAAGTCGGCATTTCCCCAACCCCCAACCCATCCATGATCTTCGGTAATAAAGCCTATACCTTCAAGATTGGCATTTCCTTGTGGATCATTAATCGGCAGACGGAGCCAAGTCTGTCCTCCATCTGTAGTCTTTAGCACTGCTCCCCGATTAAAGCTTTCTAGGGAAACATAACCCACCATCTGATTAACAAAGTAGATCTTCCAACCCCATTCCCCTGGTTCAAATTCAAGATTAGCAACCCGATTCTCCCAGGTAAAACCACCATCTGTTGTGTGGAGCACCACCGGAACAACATCGTCATAATTAGGATCATCCTTCTCCGAAAACCCTCCTACGACAAATCCTTCCTGCTCATTAAAGAAGAAAATGTCTATTAGATTGGAAGCCAGAGTTTCCATGTTAGTAGCAGTCCAGGTTTGGCCTCCATCAGTAGTTTTTAATACTCCTGTGGGATAACGCTTGTAAGGAAAGTTGGTACCCGAAGCATAAACTACTGTCTCATTCACAGCGTATAACCCGCAAATTGCTAAAGGTGCATTATCTGGGAGATTAGTAACCAAAGTCCAAGTTGTTCCACCGTCAATCGTCTCAAACATGCGGTAAACATCAGTCAGTGTTCCCACCCAACCTCTTTGGCTAGTAGCAAAACTGATACACCTTAGATACACTGCTCTTGTGCCAATCATGGGTGTACGGAATTGCTGAACCCAGTTTGCTCCTCCATTATCGGTATGTAGGATTTGTCCATCGCTGTTGACTGCCCAACCTATTTGCGGCGAGACAAACCAAATATCATCATACCGGGAGCCTGCTTCAGGAGCACTGGTAGGATGCCAACCTGGTTTTTCTCCTGGTGCAGGTGCTTTTCCTTCAGGAGCACCAATTTCGATCCACTGTTTGAATTGATCAATCCAACTTTGAGGCCAGGGATTGCCCGGTGGCATAAACCCACTGGAAACTGAGTCTAAGATGTTTTGGGCATTGGCTTTGACTGCCTGATAACTGCTGAGGTCTAGTCCTCGACGCTTCATACAAGCAATATCACCATCATTAAACAGCCCTTTGATATCAGCTTCCCAGGTTGGAGAACTAACACTTGAACTCGTAGTAGCAGACACTTCAGAATCGATCTTGGATTGGGACATTGTCAACACCTCTGGAATTGTTTCTCTTATTCTTTTTGGACTGAAGTCCAACTACTGCTCATTACTCATTACTCATTACTCATTACTCATTACTCATTACTCATTACTTCCGAGGACTAGGCGGTTCCAGAGATTGAATCGGAGCATCTAATAATGGTGGCACGGATTTATCTAAATTTTCTTCATCTCCTGCTGTAACTTGCTTAACTTCACTAATGAGAATGATTAAAGTCAAGGGTTGCTTGATTTTCTGAGAAAGAAACTCCTCTAACAACTCTACTTGCTTGGGGGTAATTTTTTGATCAGTCCACACACTCAGATAGACTTGCGGTGGGTTAGTGCCCCAATTAACCTTAGTGTCGAGCAATTTACCCTGCTGACCAATGGTAATGGTTTCTGTGATTAACTTCTGTTTGATAGCTGCTTCTAACCGGATATTTCTGACTAACTCCCAAAAACTTAGTCCTAATAACAGTACTACAGGTAAGCTCAGAGCTGTAGTCCAAACTAAGGCACGACTAAATTTAGTGTAACCAGCAATGATGAATAAGACCATACAGGCTAGGGTAATGCCCAAGAGGTTAGTCAAATATAGAACTAAAGCACCTACAGCAGATAACCAAATTCCTTGAGATAGACATAAACCTACCACACACAAAGGAGGCATTAACGCTACAGCAATCGCTGTACCGGCCAAAGCATCACTAATTCCAGGTCTAATTTTAGCAAAGCCACCGATAGCTCCAGCAGTAATCGCAATTCCCAAGTCTACCAAATTTGGTTGAATACGAGCTTGCACTTCTGAACCAAATTCCGGAATTCCAGTTACTAGTCCTATCAGACCCGAAAGGCATACAGCAACTAGAGTAGCACCAGCGATCGCTAATAAGGATTGGCGAAACAAATTTACTTCACCTTCTAAGGCTCCCAATGCTAAGCCTCGCAGGGGTAACATCAAAGGAGCAATGAGCATCGCACCAATAATGACTGCTGTGCTATTGCTAATCAGACCTAAAGTAGCAATAATGCAGGAACTAAGAGTTAGAACAACATAGTTGGTGTTCCAACTAGCATCTTTGAGCAACTCTCGATACAGTCTTTGCTCTTGTTCTGCGGTTGGAGGTTCAGGTAAGAATTTGCTGATGGTTGCTGTTAATCTTTGCATAGGTGTTAGGGAATTTAGAATGTAGAATGTAGAATTTAGAATGTTAATAACTTTAACAAAAAAGTCTTTTATTATTTGGCTTATTATAACAAGATTTGGTTTGACATATTCAAACACCTTATGCTAATATATAGCAGTGCTCATAAAATGAGAATTGTGAACAGTCTGAAAGCTGAAGAGGTCTTGAGACAATATGCGGCGGGAGAAAGAAATTTTCGCTGTTTAAATCTTCGCGGTCAATCCTTCAAAAACCTTGTCAACTTATGGAGCTGTAGCTGCAATTATATCTTTAATTATAATTGTTGTTAGCCCGATATTTGAATTCATATTCGGCAATAGCGAACAGTTCATAGGTATTTCTATAGCAAGGTAACGGACAAGATAAAAATTTTGATCGTGAAAACTTACGAGGAGTCAACTTACAATCTGCAAAATTAGCAGATGCTAGCTTTATTGGCGCTGATTTAAACGAAGCAAATCTCCATAATGCAGACTTATCGAGAGTAAAGTTAGTGCAAACTCAATTAGACGAAGCTAATTTAACAGGTGCGACCCTTACTGGAGCCATAATTGAAGATTGGGGCATCACAAATAGTGCTAAGTTACAAGGGATTAGATGCAGATATGTATTTATGCGCTTGACTACTAAAGATGATCCCAACCCTCGTCGTAAACCTGATAACTGGAATGAAGAGTTTGAGGATGGGGATTTCGCTGACTTTATTAAGCCCATAGTTGATACTCTTGAAACAGCGGGTAAAACTGTTGAGGCAGGCAAAAACCTTTGGGATCAAGCTAAGCCGATTATCTCTAAAATTGCTGGTTGGTTAGGTGCTGCTGCTGGTTCTTATCTCCTGGGTTTATGAAAATAATTTAACGCTATTGGATAGATATCGCTCAGCTAATCGCTCTTCTAATATAACTTTAACTTCTTCATCGGTTGGAGGTGGTTGATCAGTTGCTGCAAGGCCAATGAGATCGAGCGCCTGTTTCATCGGTGGGATAGCAGGGTCAAGAGAGACTGCTTGATAAGAAAGTTGTTCTTCTAGCCAATGGCGTTCTGCTTCTGGAAGAGCAAGAATAGTCTGAAGAAGAGCTTCAACAAGTTGATTGTTCATAATCGTTGAATATTTACAAGCTAAAGTCTAGTACTTTACGATTTTCAAACGCTCTCCCTATTTCTATTACTTAGTTCATTCGAGCCCAACACCCTACACCACAGACTTTTATAGTTGGTAGTTAAGTTATGGAAAAGCAACCAAGATCCCCGACTTCTTGATTGAACCTGTGATTAACTCGATCAACCCGAAGAAGAAGTCGGGGAGCTACCGGGGATTCGTTAACTTATCGAAAAGTAGCCAAGATCCCCGACTTCTTGATTGAACCTGTGATTAACTCGACAAACCCGAAGAAGAAGTCGGGGAGCTACCGGGGATTCGTTAACTTATCCAAAAGCAACCAAGATCCCCGACTTCTTGATTGATACCAAATCCGGTATACATAAACACGCTATACCCCACCCTGTAGAGACGTTGCATGCAACGTCTCAGAGCAAGTTTCGCGGTTTTATCAAAACGGGGGTGGTTAACCCGGATTTGGTATGAACCTGTGATTAACTCGACAAACCCGAAGAAGAAGTCGGGGAGCTACTGGGGATTCGTTAACTTATCCAAAAGCAGCCAAGATCCCCGACTTCTTGATTGAACCTGTGATATCAATTCCGGCTATATTGGTATAATATTCACTCTGGTAGGGGCGCAATGCTTGCGCCCGCCAGCGTCTATGTTTTCTAACCAAAAAGCCAAATTATTAATCATTCCGATACAACCGGAATTGATATGATTAACTCGATAAACCGGCAGAAGAAGTCGGGGATCGACTTTGACCTCAAAGAGAATTTTCCCATTCTGGAGTCAGAGTACGATAATCATATTGGGCAACACCAGGATGACAAGTGACACAACTCTCATGGGTTAAACGCCTAGGTAAGTCAACTCGTGGATGTAGAGCCTTGAAGTAACGAGATTCTCTGATCAGCTCAGGAATTGGTTCATCCTCAGTCTGTATAATGAGAGGACGAGAGTAAGCTCGTAGGTAGTTCCACATAATCTGGATAACCGGACCAATAATCTCTAAACTCTTACCGTAGTGCTGATCTATTTCTAGAAGAGTCTGACGCCAACTATCTGTTGGTAAAACCTCTGGTGGTATGGCAATGTGACAGCCAGAACAATTTTCTAGGTAAAGTTTGTATCCTTGGTGGTAACGCTCTGGAATTGGGTCAACTGGACCTGGTATTACTGTAGCAGCTTGAGCAATGCTTGCTACTGGTCTAGCACTTACTGCTAAGGACATTCCCCATCCCAGACAAATACTCCACACTAACAGCAAGAGAAATAAAACTACAGGGGATTGACCTCGCTTGCCCCAGGGAATTTTTGATCTCACAGGCTTTGACATATTAATTACAATAACTCTAAGGAATAGTAACAGAGTGCAGCAGCTGCTCAACAATGGGCTTAGCTTGACGACCCCCTGTAGTCATGAGACGATGAGCCAGTACATGAGGTGCTAAAAACTTAACATCATCAGGAATGACATAATCTCTGCCTGTCAAAAAAGCTAGTGCCTTAGCAGTGCGCTGCAAAGCAAGAGTGCCGCGAGGACTGACACCCAATGTCACTTGTTCATGGTTGCGGGATGCTCTTACCAAGTCGATAATGTACTGCTGTAGGGGTGTTTCCACTTTCACCTGGGAGCAAAGACGCCGTAACTCTAACAATTCTTTTATAGAAATACACCGACTGAGGTCTGATAGAGCCATACTTTTCTGATGTCTTTGCAACATTTGGAGTTCTTCTGAAGGGGAGGGATAACCTAGGCTTAAAGAGAGGATGAATCTGTCCATTTGAGCTTCCGGTAGGCGAAAAGTCCCTTGATACTCCACTGGATTTTGGGTAGCAATCACAAAAAACGGTTGAGGTACACTACGGGAAACTCCATCTACCGTCACTTGCTTTTCTGCCATCACCTCTAGCAAAGCTGACTGGGTGCGGGGAGTTGCCCGATTAATTTCATCTGCTAGGAGGATGTTAGTAAACACTGGTCCAGCAATAAATTCAAACTCTCCGCTTTGTGGATTCCAGATATTAGTACCGGTAATATCTGTAGGTAAGAGATCCGGAGTACATTGAATGCGCTGAAACTTGCCATCAATAGAACGAGCCAAAGATTTTGCTAACAGAGTTTTGCCGACACCAGGAACATCTTCTAGTAGAGCATGACCACCAGCTAGTAGAGCCACCAGCACCAGGCGAATGGCATCAGCTTTGCCTACAATCGTCCGACCTAGATTATCTTTTAGTTGCTCGATTAGTTGTCTCATAATTGTTGTTTGTTGTTTGTTATTTGTTGTTTGTTGTTTGTCCTTTGTTATTTTATAATTAGAATTGGGAATATCTACTTTGTGTTGCTACGCGATCGCGGGACTGATCATACCTCACTCGATTGAATGTCCATTATAAAAATCAATTGTTCTAAGCAAACTACTCGACCTTTGAGGCGCGGCATAATCTTATCTAACTTAGGTCATTAGCTAGTTTGCAGATACTTTTTGTTTTTTTCGGATTTCCCCCATCTCCGCGTCCCCGCGTCCCCGCGTCTCCTCATCTCCTCATCTCCTATTCTCAAAAAAGGCTCTTGCTACTGCACAGTCTTCCTGAATTTGCGCCTTGAGGTTATCTAGGGAAGCGAATTTTTGTTCGGGTCGTAAAAATTGCTCTAAACTAATTGTTAATGTCTGCCCATATAAATCACCAGACCAATCTAGCAGGTGAACCTCGACACTCAAAGCTGTACCACTGAGGGTGGGACGCATACCAATATTCATGACACCAGGTTGGGAAGATATTGGTATCCTTTGGGAAGCAGCAGTAACTCTGACGCTGTAGACCCCTTGCCTCGGTAAAAATTTCTCTGGTGGTAGTTCCAAATTAGCGGTAGGAAACCCAATGGTTCTACCTAGCTGTTTGCCTTTCACTACTACACCAGTGAGACTGTAGGGACGTCCCAACCGCTGGTTAGCTTGAGTAATATCTCCCTGCTCCAAAGCTTGGCGGATTATAGAACTACTAATACGTTCTCCTTGACAAGTTTGCAAGGATACAATCGTGACCTCCACACCATGGGAAGATGCGATCGCTTTTAAGTCAGCAGATGTTCCGGCTCTCTTGTGCCCAAAGCGAAAATCTTCTCCCACACTCACCCACTTTACACCTAGCTGCTGTACTAAAATCTTTTCCACGAATTGTTGGGGACTAAGGGAGGCAAGTTCTCGGTCAAAGGGTAATAATACTAGCTGTTCTACTCCTAAGATACGCAATTGCTCTACCTTTTCTGAGCGGGTTGTCAGTAGTTTCCAGGAAATGCCGGAAAAAAATTCACGGGGATGAGGATTAAAGGTGGCGACAGTAGGATAGACATGTCCTGGGTTCTGAACCGACGGATTCTCCACATTGTCATTAGGGATTGGCAAGCTAGATCTTTCCAACGGAACTTGACAATCTTCTACAGATGGTTTCGGTGCAACTTTACCAGAAGCGATCGTTGCCTGCAAAATTGGCTGGATGACTTGCCGATGCCCGAGATGGACGCCGTCGAAGTTTCCTAGGGCAACAGCGGTTGGTGTTAAAGCAGTGGCAAGAGAAGATGTAACCCGCACGCTTCACATTCTAACATATTGAGGTCGTTTATTCAAATGCATAAAGAAGGTCGTCATTGGTCATTGTTCATTGGTAAGGGTTTGAGCCGTATTTACGTTTTGTAACATAGTTGCTGTTTATTTCCACCTATCTACTTAATAACTTATACCTTGACTATCTCTTCTTGGGAAGCTACACAGTTTTTTTGAAGCTTATGATTTCCCACCAGCTCGATTGACAAACCCTCACGAGCCATAATTGTCTCAGGAAACTCCTGAATAGCTTGTTCCCAAACCTGATCAAGGAAATCATCGTTGTGCAGAGGGTCATGATGGAAAATCACCAACTGTTTCACATTAGCAGCTTTGGCCACCTTAATCGCTTCCTGCCAGGTTGAATGACCCCAACCCACCTTGCCGGATACTGGGGAGTAGTATTCTTCATCAGTGTAGGTGGCATCGTAAATCATGACATCAGCATTATGGGCTAGTTGGAGGACATTTTTATCCAAATGGTTGGCAAAATGTTCTGTGTCAGTGATGTAAGCCGCACAACAACCATTCCAAGTAATTCGGTAACCTACAGATTCACCAGGATGGTGCAACGGCAGATTTTCGATCATAATTTCTCCAATCTCCACCTGATCCTTAACTTCCAGGTCATGAAAGTGCAAGTCAGCTTGCATGGCTCTTATGGGAACTGGAAAATTGGGGTGAAGCATCTGATCTGTCAGACGTTGCTTAATTGTCGCACCATTGGGAGAGATCGCGCCGTAAATGTTGAAGCAATTTCCCTTAACAAAAGCAGGAACGAAGAAAGGGAATCCCTGAATGTGATCCCAGTGGGAGTGAGTGAAAAACATATCAGCTTCTATCGGCATCTGGGATAGCAGCGACTGTCCCAAAACTCGCAAGCCAGTACCTCCATCAAAAATCAGACGCTTCCCACCAACTTGCATCTCTATACAGGGAGTGTTGCCCCCATACCGGACAGTCTCCGGACCTGGACAGGCGATACTGCCTCTAACGCCCCAAAACTGAATCGTAAATAGGTCTTGCATACTAGACATCGTTTTCGTTGTTTGGTTCTGACATTCCATCAGTAGGATTTTACGAGGTTCATTCGGTGGGTGCAGGAGCGTTAAGTTATTTGGTTCAGCTAAGATTTTACAACTAAGATTTTGCAACTGAAGTATTTGTCACCAGCTGCTGACAACATGTTCACAATACCGGTTAGCTGAGCTAGCATGTGCTTGGGAGCTGCACCTGTGAGCTTAGTCCTCCTTATTCTAGATTGACATAGCAAAATTTGGGTATTTTACCATTGCTTTGCCTATCTGTTAAAGATTAGCAGTTTAGATGCCCTAATGTCTCGACTTTGGCAGTAAATTAACGTGCTCTTAACCACAACAGCTCAGTGATTAACATCACTTTAAGACCTGATGAGCGCCTAACGACGAAGGGAACAGGGAACTTCGGAACAGGGAATAGGGTAAATTACACATGGATTTTTTTCCCTATCTCCCCATCTCCCTATCCCCCCACACTTCCCCACCTGTCTCCAAGCTACCAAATTAGCTGTGTCACGCCACTACTATTGGGGAGTGTTAACTCAACAAAAGATGTGGTAGGATAATCAACCAGTCGGTTTTGGTGGGAATCAGCCATCAAAGGTAACGGGGAAAGTTCGGTGTAAATCCGACGCTGTCCCGCAGCTGTAATGAGATTGTATTGAAGTCTCAGTAGCCAGAACGCCCGCCGATGTTAACTAATAGCAAATACTCATCTGCGAGGTATAGATGACCGCCAAAACAAAATTACCAAAGACACAATCAAAGACTCTGATTTCTAATTTTGAGCATCCCTTCAATTATTCAGTGTCGAAAGAAAATTACCCATCAACAAAGTGAAGATTCAACACACTCTTTTTGTGTGCACAACTTGCGCTAGTACCTGGAAAGAAGGCAAACGAATAGGCGTTAGCGGCGGACAAAAACTCCTAGAGCAATTGTTGCATGTCCACCGAGACTGGGACTTGCAAGCTGAATTTCCGATTCAGTCTGTAGAGTGTATGAGTGCTTGCAGTCGTCCTTGTGCCATTTCCTTCACTGCTATAGGTAAATATACTTATTTGTTTGGTGATTTACCTACGGCTGAAGAAACTCTACCCACCATCTCGGCAGCTGTACTCGATTGTGCCAGTCTCTACCATGCCAAAGCCAATGGTTTGTTGCCTTGGTCAGAGCGACCTGAACTGCTAAAAAAAGGTATCCTAGCGAGGATTCCACCCTTACCACAATAATGGCGTGCCTGAGAAATAGGTAGGGTCTGCTGAATAAGTA
Organism: Symploca sp. SIO2E6; assembly: GCA_010672425.1. Classification (GTDB taxonomy): domain Bacteria; phylum Cyanobacteriota; class Cyanobacteriia; order Cyanobacteriales; family Coleofasciculaceae; genus Caldora. The sequence continues at coordinate 40,927 of JAAHGR010000022.1, read as the reverse complement.
ACAAGTAACAAGTAACAAGTAACAAGTAATAAGAAATGAAGCATTTATCCTAGTTTGGGGCACTCTAATTCCTCTGCTACCAAGGGATTTACCCACTCAGGTGCAAGATTTTTGAACCAAAAGAAACAAAAACCTTGGACTATTTTGGTCAAAAAAAGTTGTAGTCTTGCCGTGCCAATAAACTGTTAACTTTAGCGAAACTTGAGGTGTCAATTGTTAAAAACCACGAGAACTACCAAGCGCCAGACCAGTAAAAAAGAGTTGAAAGTCAGTGTCCTTACCTTCTCGGAGACACATATCAAAGCGATCGCTTTGATAGTGGGTATTAGCCTGCTATTATCAGCTAGTCCAGCCTTGGCACACCATCCCTTTGGTGGTGAAACTCCCTCCAACTTCTTTGAAGGCTTTTTCTCTGGCTTAGGGCATCCGGTAGTTGGCCCTGATCATTTTGCCTTCGTTGTTGCGGTTGGTTTATTAGCAGCAATCAAGGAACGGGGTATCTTGATTCCCATTGCTTTTGTCTTAACAGCCTTGGCAGGAACCGGAATTCACTTAATGAGCCTAGATTTACCTATGCCTGAAGTCATTATCTCGGCTTCCGTGCTGGTATTTGGTATACTCCTAGCACTCAAGAATAGCCCCAATTCAATAGTGTTGATTGTCCTCGCAGCGATCGCAGGTTTGTTTCACGGTTACGCCTACGGTGAAGCAATTGTGGGAGCCCAGATGACACCACTAGTAGCTTATTTAACAGGCTTTACCCTAATTCAACTAGCGATCGCGTTATTTGCTTTCCAGATTGGGAAATCTGTTATGAGGCAAGTTAAAGAACAACCCACCTTAGCACTGCGATTTGCTGGCTTCACCATCTGCGGTGCTGGTGCAGCTTTCCTTTGTTCCGCCATCCTTGGTTAGGTGTTGGGTATTAGGTGTTAGGTATTAGGTGTTAGGGAAAAATTAGGATTAACCAATGTAAGTGCCTCTTTGCTTAATACCAATTCCCAATTCCCAATTCCCAATTCCCAATTCCCAATTCCCAATTCCCAATTCCCAATTCCCAATTCCCAATTCCCAATTCCCAATTCCCAATTCCCAAAATGCATAAAATACCCGTTACTGTAGTCACCGGCTTTCTTGGTGCTGGCAAAACTAGTCTGGTTCGTCACTTACTGCAAAATAATCAAGGACGCCGCATTGCGGTTGTTGTTAATGAATTTGGCGAAGTAGGAATTGATGGCGAGTTATTACGTTCCTGCCAAGTTTGTGAAGAAGAAGACCCTAGCGACAACATTGTAGAACTAACCAACGGTTGTCTGTGCTGTACCGTCCAGGAAGAATTTTTCCCCACCATGCAACAACTGCTCAAGCGCCGAGAACAAATTGATTGTATGCTGATCGAAACTTCGGGATTAGCATTGCCTAAACCTTTAGTACAAGCTTTCCGCTGGCCAGAAATTCGCAATGGTGCAACAGTTGATGGTGTCGTAACTGTCGTGGACTGTCAAGCCCTAGCTGCTGGTACCCTAGTAGGTGATTTGGATGCTTTGGAAGCGCAACGCCAAGCAGACCCGAATTTAGAGCATGAGACACCGATTGAGGAGTTGTTTGAAGATCAATTGGCTTGTGCAGATTTAGTGTTACTTACCAAGGTGGATTTGGTTGACGAAGCCAATCGCACTAAGGTGATGGACTGGTTAAAACAGGAGTTACCCCCTGGAGTAAAGATTGTCCCCTGCCGTGAGGGAGAAATTCAGCCTGACATTTTGCTGGGTTTTAATGCTGCTGTAGAAGATAACTTAGATAGTCGTCCTAGTCACCATGATACAGAAGAAGACCATGACCATGATGACGAAGTTACCAGTGTGCAATTTATCTCAGAACAGACATTTGAACCAAAAACACTGATCAGTAAACTGCAACAGTTGGTACAACAGCAGGAAATTTACCGTATCAAAGGCTTTGTTGATGTTCCTCAAAAACCAATGCGCATGGTATTACAAGGAGTAGGCAATCGCCTGGAAACTTTCTATGATCGACCCTGGCAAACTAAGGAATCTCGCCAGACACGCCTAGTACTAATTGGTCGTCAGCTTGACCAAACTCAAATTGTTGGGGAATTGAGAATGGTTGTTTGAGAATGGTTGTTTGTTGTTTGTTGTTTGTTGTTTGTTGTTTGGGAATTGGGAATTGGGAATTGGGAATTGGGAATTGGGAATTGGGAATATCTTCCTTATCTCCTTGTCCTCCTTGTCTCCTTATCTCCTTGTCTCCTTGTCTCCTTGTCCTCCTTGTCTCTCTACTCCCATCCCCCTGTTCCCTCTCAGAGTTCCAGTGATAGGCTAGAGGTAGCAGATCGCAAGTATAATCATGGAAACTCTCGCTTATTTTTATCTAACGGCAACTGATTCAAACTCTCAAAACCCAGAATCAGCAACCGACGATCGCTACAGTTTAACCATCTTCCAGGATTTAAAGCAACCTAAGCTTCTTAGTTGGGCTTTGATATCCCTCTCCTGTCTTGCTGTCATGACAGTTTTGAGTACGGCTAGTCCAGCTGTGGCTCTGAATAGAGGAGATAGTGGTACGGAAGTCACCACTCTTCAGGAAGATCTTAAAGCTAGCGGTTACTACGAAGGGCCAGTAACAGGATTTTACGGTTCTTTGACGGAAGAGGCGGTAATTAAATTCCAAAGCGCTAAAGGATTGGAACCTGATGGCATTGCTGGTTCGATGACCCAATCGGCACTAGTTTATTTGAAAGAGAAGGAACCACAAGAAGAGTTTCCCATTGAGGCTAGCATCTATCAGGAAAACCAGAATGCGGATAGACCTACTCTCCTTCTCAAGAGAGGAGAAAGAAGTACTCTAGTTGCTTCTCTCCAGAGAAATATGCAGACTAGTGGCTACTATAATGGTCCAATTACTGGATACTATGGCTCTCTTACTGAAGCAGCTGTCATGACATTCCAGAAAGCCAAGGGACTAGAAGTTGATGGGATTGCTGGTCCTGTAACTAGAGCAGCACTAGAATCGAGTTCGGGAGAAGAGATACCTCCCCAAACAGTTGAACATTCTCCTTTTTTCAATGAAGATCCTTTTTTAGGAGATAATGAGCCTTTGCCACAGCAAGGTAATTTAGAGGGGAGTCAGAACGAGTATCCTAGTTTTGCAAACTAATTTGTTGTTTGTTGTTTGTTGTTTGTTGTTTGTCGTTTGTCATTTGTAAGGGTTGGGGCAGTATTTACGTTTTGTAACATAGTTTGGTTTCTTTTTATAAACCAAGACGCATTTAAATTGGGTTGTCCCAATCTCCGCGTCCCCGCGTCTCCGCGTCTGGTGCGTCAGTAATAATTCACAATTTAAATGCACGACAGCTTATCATGTCCGCCTCAACAGTCATCATATCCTTCTAACTTGCAACCTTCTTCCTTCCCTCGGATCCTCCGGTTCCCCTCCTTGGAGGGGTTAGGGGTGGGTTTCTCCTTGGAGGGGTTAGGGGTGGGTTTCTCCTTGGAGGGGTTAGGGGTGGGTTATTGCCTTTAGTTTCCACACAATCCTGATGCTGATAAGCTAACCTAGAATTAGATAGAATAATAATTGAAACAGAGTAAATGATGAATGCTTTGTTACCTCGAATTTTGAAGTCAGCTTACCGCAAAGAACCAATCTCTAGTTTTATTGTCATTATGGGAGCAGTCAATGCGGTAATTGGTGGTGTTGGCGAACGCTGGTCATTGCTCTCATTAGGGTTGATGATGATAATGTTAGCGGCTATTATCCGTTGGTGGCAAACCCAAAACCAAGAAGTGAAGCTCAAGGAACAGCCTGTTACCCAATATCTCCCTGCTAACTCTTCTCGTCCCCCTTTACAAATGGTCAGCCACCGTTATAGGCAGTAGAGACAAGGGAGACAAGGGGGACAAGAGGGAGGAGACAAGGAAGACAAGGAGACAAGGAGGACAAGGAGACAAGGAAGATATTCCCAATTCCCAATTCCCAATTCCCAATTCCCAAACAACAAACAACAAACAACAAACAACAAACAACAAACAACAATTCTCTCAAAACCCATTCCCAATCAGAATGAATGGAGCCCAGTAGTAAGGATGGGCAAAACTAGCTGTGGTACGATTAGTTGAAGTACCAGGTCTAATTTCAACTCCAATATTTGCCCGTTGCTCAGAATTTGCTGTCGTTACCTCCTTACCCTGTAGTAGACTTAACTGAGCTTGACGCAAAGCTTGAGCTTTGGTTATCGGTTTAGTTGCGGTTCCCTGAGCTAAATTGTTGTAGAAATGTTGCATCAGTACATTAGTACTACCATCATCTACTTGCCACAGGGATGCCATTACGGCTTTGGCTCCCCCATTGAGGAAATAGTAGCTGAGTCCAGCAATCTCGGTACCGTCTTGTCCTGTATCTCCCAATGCTGTCTCACAAGCCGATAGTACTACCAGATGGATTTTGCTCAAATCCCGCAAGTTTTGGATATCTTGAATCGGTAGTTGTTTGCCATCCCCTAGTAATAAGTAGGAAGCATAGGCATTGTTGGCGACAAACTCTCCGTGGGTGGCGATATGGAGAATCAGATGAGTGGCTAAGTTATCCCGTAAGGCTTTGTAGTTAAAGGCTTGGTTAAGTAATTCTAACCCTGGATAGATGCCTTGAGGGTCATTGGCAGATTGGCGGACGATCGCATCAATTTCAGCGGGTACATTCGGTAAGGGATTGAAGCCTGATTTCGCTTCCGATAGTCCTAAGGCTAGTACTGAAGTATTATCGGTTCCTGCTGGTAAGCGATCGCCTATTCTGGTTAAATTGGCTGAGATGATCGTGGAGATATTGTAGTTCTCAATCAGGTAGTTTTCCCCATCAAACACTGCACCCAGGGGAATATAGCGGGTAACATGGTCGAGGGAGAAGACCAAGTTTTGCATCTGATTGTCCTGGAGTTCCTGTTGTAGGGATTCGGGAATCAACCAATCATAGAGTAGTTTACCCGTTGCCTGGAGTTCCGCTAAGTCAGAGTTGGGGTTTTGTAGGAGTTGGCGAAACTTGACAACGGTTTGACTGAGTTCCTTGAGTCCGACTTGGGGAACTTCGATACTTTTAGTGATATCAATTCCGGCTATATTGGTATAATATTCATGACGTAGGGGCGCAATGCTTGCGCCCGCCAGCGTCTATGTTTTCTAACCAAAAAGCCAAATTATTAATCATTCCGATACAACCGGAATTGATATGATACCTCCTGACGCTGCCCATAAAATCCACAGCTTGTCTTCTAGGACTAAAGGATAAATTAGCACGGTTCCTGGTTGAGCCGAAACAATGGCTTCTGCATTACCTCCAAGTTGATTAGGATCGAGGAAGGCTTGATCTTTGTCGAGGCGATCGCGAATAATTTGTTTTAGAGATTGCACATTCTCCTCAAATTCTTGGGCAATCACCTCCCGTTGATCTAATAGTTGACTACGTTGTTCACATTGCTGACATTCCTCAATCTTCCTTCCCAAAGCAATCAGACTGCCGTGGGTTGAGAGGATTTCTGCTTCGGTGGGGTTGGTGGTAATACCAGTAGTTTCTTCCCCTCCGGCACGAGTATCTTTGGTGAAGTTGCGTAATTCTTGAACTTTGAGGAGTTCTAATACTTGTTGTGCTTCGAGGATACGTCCTTGGGAAAGTAATAAGTCGGCTAAACGGCGATAGGTGTCGGCAACGGTTTCGGTATAGGCTTTTTGTTCTTCAATAGTTAATGTGTTTAAGTTTTGTCGGATGGTTTCGGTGATATTAACGGCTTCTTTATAAAAGACAATGGCTAGTTCTGGTTGGTTTTGTTGCTCGAAAAGAGCGCCAATATTACTTAAGGTAGTGCGTTCTCCTGGAAGAGCATTAAGTTCTTGGAAAAGTGCAAGTGCTTGGCGATAGGTTTCCAAAGCTTGGGTATAGTCTCCCATTTTGGTGTAAGCTGAGGCGATACTATTCAGTATAAAGCCTTTAGCACCAGGATCACCCAAAATATCACTATGTTTTTTAGCTTCTCGATACCATGCCAAGGCTTGGTCATACCTACCCATTTGGAAATAAACTTCTCCGCAATTGTTGAGAATATTATGCAGATCCCAGATGGAGCCTGTGGCTGAGCGAGTAGCGTCTAAAGCTTGATCACAAATCTGCAAAGCTTTTTCATACTGTTCCCGGTTTTTATAAACTAATCCAATTTGGTTGAGAGCAAAATGTTTCAAGTCAGCAGGTCCATTGGCAGAATCGTTTTCTAGAATTACCAGTGATTGCTGAAGAGGCTTCAATGCTTCCTCATATTTTGCCAAATCAATATACAGTAGACCAATTTCGATCAAGACAAAAGCTGAAAAGTGTTGTTCGCTGCTTTCCGTCGCTATATCCAAAGCTTGCTGATAAAAATACAGTGACTGTTGGTAATCACCAAGGTTCCGATATGACCAACCTATACTATGCAGAGCAATTGCTTCATGATAACTATCACCGATTTTTCTATTGATAAACAAATTTAGTTCACTTATTGCCAAAATTTCTTGCCATGACAAATCTCTTTGATGAAAACGTTCTACTTTCGTTGTTGGTGCGTAGAAACCAGCTTGGAGTCTCCATTCATTTTTCAGGTAACGGTGCATGACATCAAAAATAAACGGTTCAAGCCCTTGATCCCCAATCTGTCTATTGCTCTCCAGCTTTTGACGAAATAACTCCTCTACCTGGCGATACTCACCTGCTTGAAAGTAGGCATTACCAATATACCCAATAGTTTCTGCTTCACTCTGGTATTGGTCAAGTTCTTGGTAAATTAAGAGTGCTTGTTGATGTAACTCTAGTGCTTGGTCATACTCTGCTAGCAGAACGTAAATTACCCCCATTTTGTTCAGAGTATTTGCCTCCCCAAGGCGATTTCTATTTTCTCTTTGATTTACTAAAATTTGTTGCAGCTTCTCCAACTCTTCTTGCAAGTCTGTAGAAGAAAGTATTGGTAGAGGGGGAATATTACCAGCCAATTCAAACTGTTCTCTATGCAACTGTTGCTCACTAGTTGCCATTGCACCAGAGATGCCCAAAATCCTTCCCGGCAGTTGTAGGGAAGAAGTTAGCGATAGTAGTAGGGTAGCAGTAATCAAACCGAGATGGTTGGTAGGCGATCGCATAGCAAAAATCCTCCATCAGCAGTTAAGCAAATTCTTGGCTCTATCCTAATTATCTTTAGATTAAGCAGAAATTACGCACAAACCAAGCAAAATCCCCTTTGTGTACTTTGTGCCTTTGTGGTAAATGAAAATTAACCTAGAATTCTCCTTGAAGGGTAAAAGCTGCCCAATAATAGGGAGCACTCCACTGAGTCTCTTGTTGCATTTCCAACTGTGCTGCTCTCAAGGCGGCTGTTGCCGATAAACCTTCCTGCAACATCTTGCGGTAGAAGCGACTCATCAACTCAGCAGTGGCTTCATCACTGACATTCCACAGACTGACTAATACCCGTGGCGAACCTGCATACATGAAGCCTCTTGTCAACCCCACTAGTCCTTCTCCTTTGACTTCTTGCCCTAATCCCGTTTGACAGGCACTCAGTACCACTAGTTCAGCAGGCAGGTTGAGGTTGAAGACATCGTGGAGCCGTAGGAAGCCGTTTTGGGAATTGCCTTGCTCGTCGAAGAGGGAGAGTACGACTCCCGATAGTTCCGGATTGCTGCTGTTGAGTAAGCCATGGGTGGCAAGGTGGATGATGCGGTAGTTGCTTAATTCAGGATTAGTGATCATTTCCCGATTGGCAGCAAAGTCAAACCCATGCACTCTTTCTGAATCTGGTACTAATGCCATAATCGCTTCCGCTTCCGTGCGAGTTCCTGGTAACCTCTTCCAAACACCGATATCGGTTTCTCTAGCAGAGCGATCGAGTAGTTGTTGTGGTAGAGTGGGACTACTCTGTTGTTTACTGGTAGTTATTCGTTGATCATCAGAGCTAAAAACCGGATCTGCAAGAATAGCAATGGTCGCTTTGCGAACCGCCGTAGGCATCGCTTTGGGAGCAGTTTTTTTGGTTGCTTGTTCCTGTCGAATAATCCCTAGGGTAGTGGCAGAAGGTAAGTTGACTATTTCGTGATTGGCTAATAGGGGTACAACATTCTCACCAGAGGTTCCTGGTAGAGGTAGAGCCGAGAAGGGTATGTACTGCAAAGCACCATCACTGACTATCAGTAGCCGTTTGTTATCTAATTCTTCTGCTACAGGTGCAAGGAGTATTTGGCTGAGTTGGCTGACGCTTTTGTTTGCTTTGACGTTTTCTACCCCAATAGTGCCTCTGGTGTCTTCCTCACATCCTGCCTCATTCTCAACAAGGAATCCTGTAGAGACGTTGCATGCAACGTCTCTACAGGGTTGTCGCGGTTGTCTCAAAACGGGGATAAGTGACTGGATTTGGTATGAAACCCTTGTCGAGTCGTCTTTAGACGACTTTAGCTGTGAGCCAGGAGTTTTAACTCCTGGTGGATTGTCGGGATTAGTGCAAGATCTTTGTTCTAACTGAAATCCTCTGGTTTTGAGCAATTCATAGAACTGTTTGGCAGCAGTTTCGATTTCTGCTCTTGGTGGTAATTCGTAGCTGCTGATGCTGGTTTTGCTAACTGCCCAGAGATAGCTGCGTTCCTCACCTAAGGAATATTGTAATAGTAGAGTATCTTCATCTAGAATCTGCTGCTGAATTTCTGTGAGAGTCAGAGGTTCAGGTTGAGTTAGAGCCGCATAACGGGGACTGGTAGCGCGAATTTTTGTTTGGATTTCTTGGTATTGGGATAGCAGCTGTTCCCTTTCTTGTTCGATTGCTGTAGCTTGTTCTTTAGTGTAGTTGCCGCTGAATAACTCTACCCGGCGTTTTTCAATAGTATCAAGTTTTTGTTGTAAGGTGCGCTCTTGTTCAACTAGTTGGGGTTCTACACCTTGACGGATATCAGTATTAGCTTCGGTGAGAAGTTCCAACAGACTACGAGCGCGGGAGCGTTCGCTGGCGTGGAGTGCCTTAGCATCGTATCCTTGATTGGGGTCTTGTTGATGCAATTGCATCAGTAGGTCGATGTAGAACTGGTAATAAAACTGTTTGGAGGCAAAGTAGGAGGTACGCAGTTCTGGACTGGCAACTTTGGTGCGGAGATCTTCAATAATGGTGATGGCGCTATCCATCATTGTTAAGGCTTCTTTCAAGTTGCCTTGGCTGCGTTGTAAGGAGGCGAGGTTAGAGAGAGTAGTGGCTTCCCCACCTCGATCCCCCACCAACCGTGATAGGGGCAAAGCTTGGTTGTAAAATTCTAAGGCTTTCTGCTTTTCTCCTAATGAGTCGTAGACAAAGCCTATATTAGAGATAGTAGTGGCTTCCCCGCCTCGATCCCCCACCGCACGTAATAGGGGCAAAGCTTGGTTGACGAATTCCAAGGCTTTGTACTTTTCTCCTAATGAGTTGTAGACAGAGCCAATATTATTGAGAGTACTGGCTTCCCCACCTCGATCCCCCACTGCCCGTCTTAGGGGCAAAGCTTGGTTGTAGAACTCCAAGGCTTTGTAATTTTTTCCCAAATCATGGTAGACTCCGCCAAGATGATTGAGAGTAGCGGCTTCCCCATCTCGATCCCCCACTGCCCGTCTTAGGGGCAAAGCTTGGTTGTAGAATTCCAAGGCTTTCTGCTTTTCTCCTAATGAGTTGTAGACAGAGCCAATATTAGTGAGAGTGGTGGCTTCCCCAACTCGATCCCCCACCGCCTTATAAAGGGGCAAAGCTTGGTTGTAGAATTCCAAAGCTTTCTGCTTTTCTCCTAATGAGTTGTAGACTAAACCAAGATTATTGAGAGTGGTAGCTTCCCCACCTCGAGCACCCACCGCCCTTATTAGGAGCAAAGCTTGGTTGTAGAACTCCAATGCTTTGGGCTTTTCTCCTAATGAATCGTAGACTAAGCCAAGATTATTGAGAGTCCTGGCTTCCCCACCTCGATCCCCCACTGCCCTTATTAGGAGCAAAGCTTGGTTGTAAAATTCTAAGGCTTTGGGCTTTTCTCCCAAATCATCGTAGACTCTGCCAAGATTATTGAGAGTAGTGGCTTCCCCACCTCGATCCCCCACCGCCTTATAAAGGGGCAAAGCTTGGTTGTAAAATTCTAAGGCTTTCTGCTTTTCTCCCAAATCATCGTAGACTCTGCCAAGATTATTGAGAGTAGTGGCTTCCCCACCTCGATTCCCCACCGCTCGTGTTAGGGGCAAAGCTTGGTTGTAGAATTCCAGGGCTTTGTGCTTTTCTCCTAATGAGTTGTAGACAGCACCAAGATTATTGAGAGTCCTGGCTTCCCTACCTCGATCCCCCACCGCCCGTATTAGGGGCAAAGCTTGGTTGTAGAACTCCAAGGCTTTCTGCTTTTCTCCTAATGAATCGTAGACTAAGCCAAGATTATTGAGAATTCCAGCTTCCGTACCTCGATCCCCCACCGTCTTATAAAGGGACAAAGCTTGGTTGTAAAATTCCAAGGCTTTCTGCTTTTCTCCTAATGAATTGTAGACTAAGCCAAGATTATTGAGAGTCCTGGCTTCTCCACCTCGATCCCCCACCGCCCTTATTAGGAGCAAAGCTGGGTTGTAGAACTCCAAGGCTTTGTGCTTTTCTCCTAATGAATCGTAGACTAAGCCAAGATTATTGAGAGTGATGGCTTCCCCACCTCGATCCCCCACCGTCTTATAAAGGGACAAAGCTTGGTTGTAAAACTCCAAGGCTTTGTGCTTTTCTCCTAAATCATCGTAGATTCTGCCAAGAGCAAGGATAGATAAGGCTTCTAAGTCTTTGTCACCTGCTTGGCTATAGAAGGTAGCAGCTTGTTCAAATTTAGGAATTGCCTGCCGTAGGAATTCTGCTGTTCCTTGCTCATATAGCTGCATTCCCTCAGCAAAGGCTTGTTCCGCTGCACTACTATTAGCTTCAGTAGAAGCAGCATCCAGCTGTTGTGCCATCTGCACTGCGGTACTACCATTAGCCTCACTCGCTCTAACAATACCTATCCCAATATCTGAAAAGAACACAAAACTAACCAATAAAGCGAAACTAGGAAGCTTGTTCCACAATGTCCATTGATACTTGAGACGATGACTCATAATGCCCAAAGCTGAGTGAAGTTTTCGGTAGCTGTATCCTACATTCCGCACCCTGAACTGTCACACTACGAATTTTGGTTGTTTGGAGATTTTGATTTTGCGATTGCCTACGGCACCAGCGAAGCTGATCTGCTTGCAGCAGCGCTTGCGCTATCGCACAACCGATTTGGGAAATTTTGGTATAAAAAGTTACCAAGAACAACCATAAATTACGCAAAAACCGATTGTGACAGTAGGGGGGTGCGGAATGNAACAACAAACAACAAACAACAAACAACAAACAACAAACAACCAACAACCAACAACCAACAACCAACAACCAACAACCAACAACCAACAACCAACAACCAACAACCAACAACCAACAACCAACAACAACATTCCCAATTTCCTGAAAACCAGTTATGCTAGTAGCAACTGGCAAAGGAAGGGAAAGGAACTGAGGTAGTGGGAGCACTAAAACGGGTTTGGCAACTTCTGCATACTGATATCCGAGAGTTGGGGACGGTGGGAGATCTCACAGTAACGGGAGCAGAGGTTTCTAAGGCTGGGTTGGAATTAGCAATTGCTTTGGGTTTGTCAGCTTCTCCTCTGGTAGCAGCAGGACTATCGTTTGTGGGGTTAGGAGGAAAAGGATTAAACCTGCTCCGTAGTCAGACTAACAACAGACCAAGTTTAGAGCAATGGGTGGCAATCGCTTTTCCTTTGGCTTATCTGGAAAGTTTTGATGCCTTGGTTCGGAAGAATTACTGGTTGGGGAAAAAAATTGGTTCGGGGGTATCAACTAAAGCCGTCGGGGAGCAAATTGAGCAGTTGTGGGAACTAGAGTTAGATCAAGGATTAGTTAAGGGGGCTTTAACTTACTTCCCTGAATCCTTATTAGGGCAAGCTTTGAATCAACAGTTATCTAGTTTCCTCAAACAAGCCGGATTAGAACAAGATATAATTCCCATTGTAACAGGTTGGGTGGCTTGGGGAACTAAGGCTGGTGTGGAGTCACTCCTCAAGTATGAGTCAGAAGCCCTGCGCCAGCATTTAGGTTTATTACTCGCAGCCGCAACAGAAAGGGGGGCAACTCAGAAATACGGCAGTATTGAATCTTACCTCACTGAACAGATATCTCCTGATCCTAGTGAGCCACGGCTACGGGAACAGTGGCAGGTATTGGGAGAAAAGTCAATGAGACTTCCCGATATCTATGTACCTCTCAAAGCCAAGTTAGTGGATGCTAATGGCAAGGTAGAGGAAAAGGCGGAGCCAGTTGATTTAGGGAGTTGGGCAATTCAACAGCTGATTAGTCCTAAGCAAAACGATCAAGTAATGTTTATTCAAGGGGGGCCAGGACGTGGTAAAACTGTCTTTTGTCGGATGTTTGCTAATTGGGTGCGACAACACCTTCATCCCCTGTGGACACCGATATTGATTCGACTGCGGGATATTGATGCCTTTGAGCCGAATATCGAGAATACCCTCCGCGCTACGGTTAAGGCAGATTTTGCTAAGAGTGATGATGGCTGGTTAACAGATGCCAATACCCGGTTTTTGTTCTTACTCGATGGGTTTGATGAATTGCGTCTGGAAGGAAGAACCACTGGTGGTATCGAAAAGTTTCTCAAACAAGTGGGTAACTTACAAGCTAGCTGCCAAAACAATCCTCAGCTGGGACATCGGTTTTTGGTTACTGGTAGGGAACTAGCATTGCAGGGTATCGAACAGTTCTTACCTCGAAATCTCACACGGGTGGAAATTGCCCTGATGGACCAACAACTCCAGCAGCAGTGGCTGGTTAAGTGGGGCAAGCAGGTTGGTAAGAGTAAGGCTACGGCATTTCAGGAATTTTTACAAGCTCGAACTTGTCCGGAACGAGTCAAGCAATTAGCCCAAGAACCCCTCCTACTCTATCTGTTAGCAGCTATGCATCGGGATGGTAAATTAACAGTTCGCATGTTTAAGGGAACTAGCACTACTCAGGCAAAAATTCGGATTTATCAAACGGCTTTGGATTGGGTACTTACCCAACAGCGTCCTGAACAACTTACTTTTGAACTTACGGAACAAGAGACTGAGGATTTACGGCGCATTCTTACGGAGGCAGGATTGTGTGTGACCCAAGGGGGTGGGGAATCGGCATCAATCGCCATGATTGAGGAACGACTCAAGGGAGATGATGGAGCGAAGGAATTACTGGAGAAAGCTAAACAGCGCCTGGGAGACAATCCCCTGAGAAATGCCTTGGCGTCTTTTTACCTAAGACCTGCTGATACTAAAGAGGGAGCAGTAGAATTTGTCCATAAAAGTTTTGGTGAGTTCTTGTGTGCCAAGCGGTTGCAGGAAAGTTTGGAGGAATGGACAGAACCGGGTAACAGACGCAAAAGATTTTCTCTTAATGATGAACAACTAGCTGAGGGGATTTACGATTTACTGGGTTATGGTGGACTAACCCCAGAAATTGTGAACTATCTGATGGCGTTATTAGTTGTTAGTCAGGAATTTCGACCAATAGACCTGTTCGAGCGTCTGGAAAATTTCTATCTTTGCTGGTGTCAAGGAGAATTTATCGATATACCAGAGGAAACTCTACCTCAGAGAACAACGCGGCGATTACAAAATCAGGGAATTAGTTTAGGTCAGCGACAGGTGGATATCTATACTGGGCTAAATGTGATGATTTTGCTTCTAGAATTAAATCGTTATGCCCAGACCAAGGATGAGTTAAAGCATAAAGTTACTTTTCATCCTTGTGGTCAACCAGGTAGTAGAGGTTTTGAGCCTGAGCGATTGCTGCGCATCCTTAGTTATAGCAATAGCATTAAGCTAGGAACTTTTCGAGAAACTGTTGGGTTATTTCTTAGCGGAGCCAACCTCACTCGTGTCAACCTCAGTGGAACAGACCTCAGTGGCACTAACCTCAATTACGCAAACCTCATTAATGCTAAACTAATTGGAGCCAACCTCAGAGGTGCAAAATTAGTAGACGCAGATCTTACTAATGCAGACCTAATTGACGGGAATCTCAGAGGAGCAAAACTAATAGACGCAAAGCTAATTCGTGCAGATCTTAGAGGCGCAAAACTAATAGACACAGACCTCATTGGTGCAAACCTTAGAGGTGCAAAACTAATAGACACAAACCTCACTCGCGCAGACCTTAGAAGTGCAGACTTCAGAAGCGCAGACCTCAGAAGTGCAGACCTCAGAAGTGCAGACTTCAGAAGTGCAGACCTCAGTAAAACCAACCTCAGTAACACCAACCTCAGTAATGCCAACCTGATTGGCGCCAACTTCACTCACGCCGATCTCAGTAATGCCAATCTCAGGGACGCAAACCTCACTTACGCCAACCTCTCTCACGCAGAACTCAATAACGTCAATTTCGTTGCCGGAAAGCTAATTGATGCAAACCTCAATAAGGCCAAACTCCTTGGTGCAAACCTCACTCGTGCAGACCTCAGTAATGCTAAACTCTTTGGTGCAAACCTCACTCATGCAGACCTCACTCGTGCCAACCTCAAGAACATTTCCTGGCAGTCTGCTACCTGGGATAATGTGAAAGGGTTGAAAACAGCAATTGATGTGCCAGAAGCCTTGTTGAAATAGGATGGTTCAGATGTCCTAGCATGGTTCAGATGTCCGACTTCTTAAAGAAGTCGGACATCTTAGAGTTTCCCACAGATATGATCGCCTATAGTACCAGATCCTGCTCACCTACACTATACAATTAAAATCTAATGTTCAAACTGCTTCAACGACAAACTAGTGGCTCAATAGTTTGTCCTTCTTGTGGCCAATTAGTCCAAGTCCAAGAGCCAGTTTGCCCACAGTGTGGACGCCGCAACCCTGGTATCTGGGGTTTTGCTAGAGCCTTGCGCAGTCGAGGTTACGACTATGGTTTCGTCTCCCTGGTAACTTGGGGTTGCATCGGAGTCTACCTGGCAACTTTGCTGGTTGATCCAGGTGGTATTAGAAGTAGTGGTGCACTAAACTTGCTCTCTCCTAGTGGTAGGAGCTTGCTGCTGTTTGGCGCTACTGGATCCATACCTGTTTTTGAACTCGGTAGATTCTGGACTGTACTTAGTTGTGCTTGGTTACACGGAGGTCTGTTGCACATTGCTTTTAACCTAGCGTGGATTAATGAGGTTGGACCCTTTGTCGCTAAGTTGTATGGTGCAAGTCGGTTAGTGCTGATTTATACCGTTGCTGCTATGACTGGCTCTGTGCTAACTAGCATAGCTGGGCAATATTTTAATGAACTTCCGGCTATTCTACACGGTGCTAGTTTATCAATCGGGGCTTCAGGAGGCATCTTTGGTTTATTTGGAGCCTTAGTCGCCTACGGACAAATTACTAGTGATAGTACCATGGGACAAAAATATTGGAGGTACGCAATGATCCTGTTCCTGATTGGATTTATTCTGCCTGCAGTTGATAATTGGGGACACTTGGGAGGTTTTCTGGGTGGATATGTTATCAGTCGTATGCCTTGGTTAAATCCCAAAACTCCTGAAAGTCACAGGCAGTTGTTGGTCGCGATCGCTTGTATCATTTTAACTTTGCTGAGTATCCTAGCATCTATTGGACATGGAATCTTATTATTAAAGCTCATCAACAGTTAAAATCGAATGGCGTGATATACCTAAAAACGTAGGTTGGGTCTCGCTATCGCTCTACCCAACACGGCTTACTCAGGTGTTGGGTCTCGTTACCTCGACCCAACCTACATCTATTCATTATTTTAACTGTGTAACGCCACTAATAGCATCTAAAAAAACCTCCCGCACTCCCCACACCTTTTTTCGCTCACCCCTCCCAATCCGCCCACCACTACAGGAGCTAACCTTGGCTCAATGTACGGCACTGGTGAGCCAGGGAGCCTATCTGGAAAGCTTGCAAGCTTTGTTGAATTTACCAGAAAATCAGGTTTGGTTAGAGTCAATTAGTCAAACATCGGCTTCTACACCTGTAGAGAAACAAATCATTAAGTTAGGAGAGTGGGAACTCGATGAGACACAAGCCAAGAAAGCTCTTGTCTCCTTCTGTGATTCTGAGTTAGCCGAGAATTTTAACCAAGTATTGATTGCCCGACTCCAAGATGCAGGACTCGGTGCTAGGCAAGCTAACATTTTAACCCAACGGGTAGCCTGGAAGACACATCGATATATTACTCAAGCGATCGCTAATCATGCGGATAAGGTCAAGCCTTTAGCGGAACTACATCGTACTGGTGGCAGACTGTTTTTGTCAATTCCTCTTAATCAATCTTTGATTTTTCAAGACTGGGGTATGGGTGAAAAGCACAAATTGGATAAAGCCCTATCTGTCAATTTTTCTGGTTTGCCCGGTACAGGTAAAACTATAACCGCTGAGGCACTAGCTCATGCACTCAAACGTAAGATTTTAGTAGTTCCTTACCAACAACTCGAATCTAAATACGTGGGTGATACCAAATCCGGCATAGATACTTCCGTTATGTCTCACCCTGTAGAGACGTTGCATGCAACGTCTCTACAGGGTTTTGCGGTTTGCTCAAAACGGGGGTGGCTAACCCGGATTTGGTATGACACGCCGAAAAATATCGCTCAAGCCTTTGAGTTTGCCACTAGCAATAAGGCAGTTTTGTTCTTCGATGAAGCCGATTCGTTTTTAGGGAAGCGCCTGGAAAATGTTAGTCAGGCAACAGATACAGCAGTGAACCTCACCCGTAGTGTCATGCTGATGCAACTTTCCGAATATGAGGGAATTATCATTTTTGCTACCAATTTAATCCGCAACTACGATCCGGCTTTTATCAGCAGAATCCGATGGAAAGTGCAGTTTGATTTACCGGATGAAGAAGGAAGAGCCAAAATTTGGCAGGCTCAAATTCCCCACCAGCTTCCTTTGAGTGAATCAGTAGATTTTGCAAAACTTGCTAAGCAGTTTGATGGTATCTCAGGAAGAGACATTAAGAATGCTGTTTTTCAAGCAGTTGTTGCTGCTGCCAGAGAAGACAAGCCAAAAGAAGAGAAGCAAGTTACTCAGTCTCACCTTGTTGAAGCGATCGCTGAAATTACAGCGCTTTGCGATGTTATGAGGTACAGTAAGAAAAATCCCCCTAAATCCCCCTTGGAAAGGGGGACTTTTACTGCCCCCCTTGGAAAGGGGGGTTGGGGGGATAAAGGTGTACCACATAACAGCGAAAACTGCTGTATTGAAGCTAACAAGGTGGCTACTCAATCAGAATACACCCTAACTCCAGTGGAGGGCGATGTCCAGTTGCCAGCGCCACCACCTGATGTACCGAGTGAACAGGAATAGATCTGTTGCACTCATTCGATAGTTGACTGTAGGGGTTAAGCATTGGCGCTAGCATGTCGCCCATAAAATCAAGGTTTTCGTCCGCCAATGCTTAACCCTTCCGAGATTTATGCAAGAGGTCTAATTTTGTAAGGGAAAGCGATCGCTTTCCCAAAAACAGCATGAGACCCATCAGGTTTAGCGATCGCTTTCTAGTCTAAACTCCAGTTAGAATCCCCGTCTTTTTAAAGCGGGGAGAACTCAACGTATTATGATCTACGAATGACACGAACGCGATCGCTAACTGGTTGGATACAAATCCTATATTCTAAATTCCGTACCCAATCGGTATTTTCCTAATTCCCATCAGGCTCAATCCCTGCTTCTCGCAGCAATTCTTCTAAGCGCTGAGCTCGTTGACGTTCCTGTTCAAGTTGTTCTTCAGCGACAAGAGCTCGGTTCTCTGTACCTTGTAACTGTTGCTGTGTGGCTACAATTGTTTCCTCTGGAGTTAAATATCGCTTGCCCTGCTCATCATACCAATATAACCATTCTCTGGTAATTCCTTGATATGTTCCTTGTTCTCTACCTATTCCTAAATTAATTTTTGCTAACCATACAGGTTCACCCTCTAATAATTGATATTCTCCGGCTTCGAGGTGTAGCCTTCTTCGTAACCCAACACTTCTTGTGTGTTGCGCTGGGTTTCACTTCTCCTTCGACCGACGCTACGCGAACGTTACACCCAACCTACATTTTTAGGTGTGTCACCCTAGTGCGAGCATCTTGCTCGCGTAGTGCGAGCATCTTGCTCGCGTAGTGCGAGCATCTTGCTCGCGTAGTGCGAGCATCTTGCTCGCGTAGTGCAATAGCGAGACTCAACATAGTCCCCTGGGAGTGTTGGGTCTCGTTCCTCTACCCAACCTACATCACTACATTACTCATTACTCATCACTCACTGTCGGGATAGGTGCTGGTACTTCAGTAGTCTCACCGTTAGGTGAATTATTCGGTTCCGCTGACTCTGATGAACTTGCTAACTGTTTAATTTGATCTTTGTGTTGAGCTGGTGCTAGGTCAATAGCTTTTGTAAACAGGGGTTCAGCTTGTGCTGTTTTACCCTGCTGTTTGAGAATTAGGGCCTTAGCCAGAACTGGTCTCCAAGCTTGTTGGTTGGACTTAATTGCCTCATCGTAGACTGTGAGGGCTTCTGTATAGCGTTGTTGGCTAGCGTAAACCTGACCTAACAACATCTGCACCCCAACGGTATCGATGGTACCGGGTTGAAATTCATTGATCGACGCTGCTGTTTTGAGCTTCTTTTGTAACTCGCCAATTGCTGCTTCTGGACGCCCTTGCTGTACTAGTAGGCTGACAAGACCTTGTAATGCATTCATATTCCCCTGTTCCAGGGCTAGTACATCACGATAGGCTTGAGCTGCTCCCTCGCGATCGCCTACTTGCTGCTTGGCCTGAGCCAGTAAGATCACATAATCAGTCTGCTCAGGAGAGAGTTTGGACAACTGTTCTAGGGGCGAGATCACTCCTTTGATATCCCCGAGCCGCAACCTGGATTCTACCAAACCTCGCAGTGCTGTGGTATTGTTGGGCTCCCGCTGTACAACTGATTCATAGCCTATAGCCTCAGCTTCGAGTTTTTCCTGCTCTTGGGCAGAAATTGTTGGTGTTGCCGCTGGTGAGGCTTCTGTAGTAGGTTGATCCCCCCTGAAGACACTGCCCAGCAAAGGAATCATCGAAAAACCGACAAATGCCAGCACCGCCAAAATTAATACCAGCTGTAACCAGGGACTGCGCTTTTGAGACACAAAACTTCCTTCAACTATAATGATCTTATGACCAACTTCCGAATATTACACTTCCATGCACCAGAATTATACCAAAATTTCGGCAAAATAGAGCACAAAGTTATCATACATGGAGTATTTTACCATTAAAGATTCCATAAACTTTACGGATATACCAATTATACCATTGCATTTTATACAATAGGCAAGCTGATAATTAAGTGTCTTCACCTACAAGCTTTTTGGTTGTTAACCTCAGAGCCTTCTGAAACAGCCAACAGCTAGGTAGTGTTGAATCCAAGACTCTTAGTCAAGTCAGCTCAATCCCTATAAGGGTAATGTGTCTCCGCCGCTAGGAGGTTAGAGGTTATATGAATCTTTCTGTGAATCGGTCTACCGACTCACCCCAGTCTTCTGGAGTTCAGTCACCAGAAACATCAACAGCGCCAAACCAGCTTCCAGAAACGCCAACTGGCGATTCTCCTAACGCTACTAACGCAACTGCTACAGCTGATTCCATCGGGACTATGTCACCAAACATCCGGCGAGAGCAACCAATTTCTCCCCCAAGTGAACCCAGGCAGTATCGAGCCATTGGGCTAATCCAAGGACAATATATGCCCTCAGCCGATCAATTGACTCGAGGTACTTTAGTAACAACAGATGGCACCCTGATTGATGCTGTGTTATTAGGTAGGGTGATGAGTTTAGTCAAAAATCACTTGGATTTAGCACAACCTCATCTTTGGGTTGTTTATCCCCGTTCAAGGCAAGAAGACAATAACTTACACGTCCAAATTGTCGGTGTCTGGGAGCCAGAAAAACTTCATAAAACAACATCAACCCCATCCACTGAATCTGAAACAATCTCTGAGGAATTAGAAGCAGAGAAATCTGAAGAAGTTTCTCAACCTGAAGTTTCACTCATGTTTGAAAATGGCTATTTTTCTATTCGTGGTGAGGTGATCTACCATTCCAAGGAACAGGAACGAGTAATTATCAAGATTAGACAGTCTCCTCGTAAACCCTCAGAAATGCCCAAATTTTTCAAGCTCAATCTTAAGGGGGTTCTGGGAGACAAAGTACTTGGTCACTTTTGGGATTTACATGTCCAGTTACAGGGAAACACTCTGTTAATTAAGGAAGGTAATGACATCGGTATGATGCCTCTGAAGAAAAAGCGACCAGGTAAAAAACCTTTCCACAAGAAGCATTCCTATAAAAATAAGAAAGCCTCTTACCAACGTTCCGCTAGTTCAGGTGATCGGCCAGTAACCGCAACACCAACTAAACGTCGAGAACCTTTGCCCAAACCGACTAAGCCTAGTCACAAGCGAAGTAGCGGGTAGTTTAGGTGTTAGGTGTTAGGTAGGGAACAGGGAACAGGGAACAGTGATAAGATGATGGAACAAACAAGCCAAACCCTCTTTCCTCCTGCCTCCTGCCTCCTGCCTCCTGCCTTAAGAGTAACCTTACCTACCACCTAAATTAATCCAGGGAAATTTGAGAATCCCATCGGTCTTGAGGTAAAAAGGAGCTGTTCATCGGAATTGGTGCTACTGGTTCAGTTAGGGTAAATTCCCCTTGCTCAATCGACTGCTTCAATTCCCAGGCTACTTGTCGTGAGAGAAAGATACTAGCTAGAGGAGCGACCCTTACTGATTTACCATCGATCGTGATGCGACCAGACTTTAATTGAGCATAGCTTACTAAACCGAAGGTAGGACGAACACGTCGGGGAATAGAAAAGTCTACAACTGGTGCGACAATGTCTTGATCTTGGATAGCACAGTGTTTAACAACTTCTTCATTTAAAACTGGTAGTGGCACGCCAACACCCAGCATCAGAGAAGGGCCATAATTTTTGAAGTAGCAACCCCTCACCCACTTGGGGTTCATCTGCTTAGCATCTCCAATTAAAGCCAGAGTTGCTGCCGGTCCTACTGGTGTGCGGTTGGGAAGGCGTTTTTGCAGGGGGAAATGTTGGGTTCCTTCCCAAGCAACGTAACCAATGCCTCCACCGAAGAAAATCTTAGTGCCAATCCCAATTAGCTTGAGGTCTGGATCATTGAGCAGGGGAGAAATTGCTCCTGGGTTGGAGTAAACTGCATTAGCGAGCCTCGGCTGTAGAGGACCAAGATAAGTAGAGAGGGGACGATCTCCCCCATTAACACCAACAATAAAGTTTTGATAAAGATTGCGGGGATTAAATAAATAAAACTGGTTAATGGTCTTGTGAGTGATTGTCGTTTCAAAAGAGGCCCTAGGATAGCAATCGGTTACCTGTCCCAAAGCTCGCAATTGTATTGCTTTACCGGCAATCAAGTCTTCAATAACGTGTCCACCGCCACGTTCTCTTGACTCCCCATTGTCTGGAATGTCACTAGTACCAGTATAGTCTACTATTTGAGTTGCCCCTAAATACAAATCCACTGCTCCAAAGCCAGGGTAAGCTGGTACTCTATCCAGCCAACATTGGCGAATCTTGATTGGTGGATCCGTATGTCCCAAATTGAGAATTGCACCGGAAGACTCCATTGGCTCAAAAGTACCGGTGGTAATCACATCTACTTGTTTGGCTGCCTGAGTCACACCGATATCTGCCACCCTTGCTTTTAATTCCTCAACAGTCCAGACCACTGCGCAACGGCGGTTAATTTTGTCATTGATTTGAGCAACTGTTCCCATAGAAGTTAGGCTTTTAATTGTAACGTATTACATTAGGAAGTCCAGGATGTAGGTTCTAACAACATCGTTAAGTATTTCTGAATCTTCCATACTCATTACTCATTACTCATTGTCAGTCTTAACTAGGGGTCTTCAAACTGACCTACAGTGAGCTATACTGATTCTAGCTGTCTTTGGTCAAAGATAATCAATAAACTGTCAACCAGCCTGAAAAAAGATGGGACTACAGATTTTAATTTCCGATTCCATTCTGCAAGCCATTCGTTTGCCTGAACAGCGTATTGAGCAGGAATTACTGCAAGAATTAGCAATTGCTCTCTATACACAGGATGTACTATCTTTTGGCAAAGCACGAGAACTGGCTCAAATGGATAGATATGAGTTTGGGCAACTACTTGGTAAACGTGAAGTTGTAAGGCACTATAGTATTGAAGAATTAGACGATGATCTGACTTATGCTTGTAGTAAGTAACACCTCCCCGATTTTGAACTTGGCTATTGTGGAGCAACTTACTCTTTTACATCAGCAATTTGGCAAAATTATGATTCCAAGTGGTGTACTCGAAGAGTTGAAAGTTACTGAAGAACGACCCGGTTCTCAAGCAATTCGCTCGGCAATTTCAGCCGGGTGGATTCACGTTCGCGAGGTAGGTAATCAATCTCTGACGCAGCTATTGAAGCAAACTTTAGATAAAGGGGAATCTGAAGCGATCGCTCTTGCAGTTGAACTGAAGGCAGACTGGACATTAATAGATGAACGTGATGCCAGAAAAGCTGCTAAATNCAAGCAATAGCCCAGCGAGTGGAGGAGGTGCTAGATCATCCTACTAGAATGGCACAAATCCGAGCCCAAGCGCGAGAAACTATCCAGAAAAATTATGATCTACGTCTACTGCTACCCCAGCATTTACGGGAAATACAGATATGAAATAAGGGAATTGGGAATTGGGAATTGGGAATTGGGAATTGGGAATTGGAAAAGACTTTGTTTCTTAGTGGCTCCTGAACTGCTGAACTGCTGTACAGACTTGGAAAGCATAGCGATCAAGCGATCGCTTGTAACTCGATACAGCGCAAAGCGCTGTAATGAAGTACACTTTTCTCAAAGTCCCCCTTATTAAGGGGGATGCGAGGGGGATCAACAATGTACCCCATAGCAGAGCAAACTGCTGTATCTCCTTGACTCGGCTTGTAGCGAGCATAATCATCGATAACCTTTTGTGCGATCGCTTGGAATCTTTCCAATTTATCTAATAGATGATCCATTTGATAATCTTCTCGAAAAGCGAGCAAGATGCTCGCACTACTCGCTTTGCATCATTTTAGGCGTGCCATGCCACTACTAGCGTGACACACTTAAAAATGTAGGTTGGGTGTAACAAAGTGAAACCCAACGAAACCTGCTCCATTGTTGGGTTACGCTACCGCTTCACCCAACCTACTTATTCCCTCATTTTAAGTGTGTCGCGCCAGTAGTGGCGCGACACACCTAAAAATGTGGAATAAATTTAACGGTGAAATTGGGCGCACGCAGTGCGCCCCTACAATTCTATTCCCTCATTTTAGCTGTGTCACGCTACTACAAAATCTACTCCCCCTGCAACTGCGCAAAATGCTCCATTAGCGTCTGATGGATAAAAATGTAACCACCACCGACTTTTTGTAAAAAGCTACATTTTGTCGCATAATCGAGGAAACGAGCGTAATTCCAAGGGATGTAGCCTTTCCACCAGAGAATCACCCGCAGAGTGAAATGTTGAATCAGGACAAACCCGGCAAGGACTGGTCCTCGCCCACCTGCCATCCCAGCAAGCAACCCAACTGCTAATCCGATACTGATTACCTCATGAATTCCTCCATCTGAGTAGGGTAAACCACAAAGCATTCCTATGGGGAAAAAGATGCCAAAGAAAATGCCAACATTTCTAGCAGATCTCCAAATCCCCTGATTGGGAATAATGGTTTGCTCTAGATTCACTCCTTTATCTAATCCACCAAGAAGCCCAGGTAGTAGGGTAAAGATTGTTAGCTCAATAAGAATGTCATAATAGTCAAATTCACTTAGATTTGCTAAACTTCCATATTTATCGCTAAAAACTAAGCGGATTAGCACATAAATTAAACCGCTTACCAGACCAATCATCGAATATTTTTTTGCTTTTTGCAATGAACCTTGGAGAGTATCAATAATTCCTATCTCTTGATCTACCAAACTTAAAAATATGGATAGAGCAACTGCATCAATCATTAAAGGTGATAGTATCCCTCTCCATATTTCTCTTCCCACACTCTCTCCAAACATTGCGTAGATTATAGGAGCAGTAATGATTACATATATTAGCCCAGACGGAAATGTAGATATAAACCTAGATATGTTCCTAGGAATAAAACTGGGTATAATTCTAGATATTAATCTGGGTATAACCAGTGAACTGAGCACGGATATAATACCTGCTATCACTGAGGGTATTACTAATGATATTTGTTTGGATAAATTATTGGTAACTAGCATCCCAAAATGCAAGACCCCAACTAATCCAAAGATAATTCCAAAAATCAGTTTAAGTACAATCTTATAGATCCAGTTTTGAGCACCTGTAGGTAGCCAATTTGGTTGCATTTGCTCAATCAGAAATACTGCTTGAGACTCCCTGACCATACTTTGGGCTAACCAGTTGAGCCAATGCCTTGCTTGCTGTTCTGTGTATTTCGGGTCACCCGTTCCCTCTTGAGAGCCTTGAAATTGTTCAAATCTCTTTTGAATGTAAGTATTAAATAAGTGCTGGCGACGTTCCTCTAATGAGTTGATTCCTGCTAATTCTGCCTGCGACTTACCTTCATAGGCGACAGCAACAATATTAAGATTGAGAGGAGTATCGACTAAATCTTGCATGGTTTGCTCTTCTCGAAGCAATGCCTTAACACCTGCTAAATTTTCCTGAGCATCATCAAGATAGCGGTTGATTTGAGCTGATGTTAGTGACTTGTAAACAACTGCACTTTGGAGTTGCAACTTTTCTGAAAGTTGGTTGTAATCAGCAATGCGGCTACAAACAACCATTTCAGTGCTGCCATATTCTCGTAGAAACTGATTAATTGCCCTAATACAAGCTGAGCGTCGTCTTTCCTTGACTGTATCCAAACCATCTAACAGCAGCAACAATTGCTGGTTATTAATCCAAGCCTGACACTGGAAGATAGGAAACTGATAAATCCGATGCAGTTCTTGAATCAACCACTCAGCTAAAGGTTTTGGTCGTGTCTGTCCACCCCAGCTAGAAAGATTGAGCACTACAGGAATTGGTAGGGTTGTATCTTGTCTGGCATCGCTAATTAATTCCTTAGCAATTTCTAGCAGTGCTGTGGTTTTACCTGATCCTGGTTCACCAAGAATCAGCATAGTTCTTTTATTTTCCAACTCACTGAAGATATCAATCGCTCTAGTTCCTTCAGGGAAATCTCCCTCTTCCTGATTCAGTAGTTCCTGCTCTGTTGGCAAAACTGTTGTCACTGCATCCAAGCATTTCTCCAAACCTAACTCAATCGTTTCTTCAATATGTAAGGATTTCTCCAAAACACCCTTAATCCAGGATTGTTCTACCTTATCCAGTAAGATCTCGCGAGGATTCTTTTTCCTCCTCATCCCTTGAGCTAGGTTTCCCTCATTGGTATATCCACGTAGCTGATTCCAGGTGATTTGTTCTTCATCTAGATTTTGATGAATTACTGGCAACCAACTGACTTTTGGTAGTTCCCCATTTTTCTCTATATATTCTTTTAACCTAAGTCGAGCTTCCTTTACCGAGCGATATAAAGATAGCCCCTCAGTGAAAGATTCCAGGAAATATTTGAGAAACTCTTGGGCAACCTGATCCTGTACCGGTTCTCGCCAGACTATAATTTGGGCAATATTTAAATCAGCAATTTGACGTGCTAAGCCTAGCCCATTGCAGGAATTGAAAATCGCTAGCTTCATCCCTAGATTAATCGCTTTTTGCAGATTGTACCTAATGGTTTGAATATCGAGATATTCTTCCGAGTTGATTTTGAGTAAGCCAGTTTTACCACCATCGGGAGTTTCACTATGCCCAGCAAAAAAGAGAATATCCCAGCGCTCATTCAAGAATGATTCCAATTGTGCCAGAGTTGGTTGCCGCAGAAACACACAATAAGCTCCTGGTATTTTGCGGAACAGTCTTCTATCCGCTTCCACATCGATACCGTCTCTATTATCCCCCAAAACACATAAGATTTTGACTCGCTTGATCCTGTCTAAAACTAAATTTTCCTCAGAATCAGGAGCCATTGGCTCTGATTGAGCAAAGGAGAGAGCCGCTTCGGTAAAACTGTCTTCAGGAAATAAATCCCACCAGTGCCAAGGTAATTTGTGTAGTATATTTTTAGTCAGTTCGCAGCTAATCTTTGATGTTTGAACCACAATACGAACTTCATCCCGGGAGTGTAGCTCAAGAGTTGGTGCTAGTTGTTGTTTGATGGTACTAAGCCACTGATTAAGTCTCTGACGTAAGGTTTCACAGAACTGATCACATTCTGCTATATACTCAGGCATAGATATCTGCATCGGTTGAGAGCGATCAATACCTCTATGATGAAGTTGGAGAAATCCTTGATATTGGTTCTGCCATTGACTGTAAGAGGCAGGAAGTTGTGGATCCTGGGGCAATGGACAGCATAATTGAGTAGAATTAGCTTCACCATTGGCTTGATTCCATTGCACCTGGATGCTGCTGGGACTAAACCCGCCTTCAAAATCACCATCTTCTAGGTTAATGATGATTTGTGTTTCCCTATAGTTATTCATTGATTTACCCCTGATGAAAAACTAAACAACAAATTTCTCGGTAATAGCTGCATCATCCAGAGAGATTTCCACAGTAATGGTTTTGCCTGGAAGTTCAGTTAAGGGTACCTGAAGCCAATTATCAGTATCTCTGGCTACTACTTCCACGCTATCTGAGTCTAGGGTTACCTTCAGTTTTAAGCTAGGAGGTAAATATTCTTCCATTTCCATGGAGTGAACTTGGATGATAACCCTAACTTCTTGATTCTCTTCTGGGCTTATACTAACTACTAGAACTAGCTGTTGACTATCTGCCAATAGTCCTAGATTCAGCCTTTTAGCCCGTTCAATTCTTTCCTCTCCACGATTGGTAGTTTTGTTGCTGATAGCTCTAGTACTTCTATAAGCTAATTGTCTCGGTGCTAGTAGACTATCTAGAACTTGCCAAGCTTCACCAAAAATCCCTTGTAACCACTGTTGAAAAACTACTGGCTGCGGTAGCGATAGCTCTTGAATTAACTCATCAACCGAATGCAAGCTGCTAATTTCAATAACTCCAGATACAGCTGTTCTAGTAAATCCTAACAGCTCTACCTGATCTAAGCGATCGCTAAATTGAACTGCTAAATAACCAAGGCGCTCTTCAATGACTTCTGGAGGCAAAAAGATTCTGTCCTCTCCTGGTAAAACAGGGCGACATTCTAATTTTCCCCTATCAGTAATGATTAAATCTGCCACATTGCACCAATTTCTCATGATTGGCTGCCAAGAGTCACTTTTTTTCAAATCTGTTGCTACTCCCAACCAGGTTAAAAACCGGTGAGCTGCGTAAACAGCTAAGGTATTCAAGTAAACCTGTTTACTTTTTGCTGTGTTGCTTTGTTCGGCAGCAAATTTACTAGCAAAGCGATGAGCTTCGATACCGAGTGGAACTTCCAACAGTAGTCTTTCTTGACTATTCATAATCATTCATCCTGTGAGTAACCTAAACGCTCTAAAATTCTTTGCAGGAGTGGTAGACACTTGGCTTTCCAATGGTATCTAAGAGTTTGATGATTAACTCCCAAATTCCGCGCTAGTTGAGAGACCTTTACTGGTGTTTCCTGAAACAGCAACCTTTGACAAAGTAACTGGCAGTGACATTGATGACAATTACGAGGATAACAGTTGCGTAAAATTCCTTCTGGATCTTTTTCAACATAATCCTCAAATCTTGCAAAAATTTCTTGAATTATCTTTGTTCTGTTAGCTTCAAGATAACCGTCAAGTCCTGTGAGTGTTGGAGGACCCAAATTAGTTTCTGAAAGTTGCTCAAGTAGGGTTGAGGAATTTTCAGCACTCGGATTGGTAGGAGTATCTAAACTGATTTCCTTAGTATATTGAGGATTTTGCTTAAGATACAAATCCCTGATGCGCCAAGCTAGATAGCCGTTAATCCATTTCACCAAGCTTTCTTCAAGTGACAAATGTGGTCTCTGTTGAAAGGTGCAAATACTTTTGCTAACCCACTCCCAAGTTTTGTCTAAAGCTTCAAGATAGTATGGGTCGGAGGATTGTAAACGACCTGGCAGTCGCTCAAGTTCAATTAGTAACCGATTAACTGCTCGCCGTCTATCCAAACTATTTAAGTCTAGATTGCCACAAATCCTGTCAATAATTTGTCGTAAATGATGATCATCTATTTTGCACATCGCTTTTGTTTATGACTCGAACAATTTCCTCGGAAATTCCAGCCATCTGAATCGCACTACCACCGACGCTCTAGAAACCGGGTTTCTTTGGGAAAAACGCTGATCTTTGGTTGTCCTCATGAGAAACCCGGTTTCTCTCCAATACTGGACTGGTTCTCTCATGGCTATTATCCTGATAGAGCAGGAGTTTTATACCTTTGTATCAGGATAATTGTGCGATTGGATGCTCCCTTCTGAACTTTAGATCAAGAATTGAACTATTGGTATTAGGCAACTATCCTGTCAAACTCCTGTTGAAAACGAGGAAAATGAGCAGGTAAGTTCTTCAACTTTTTCCGCGCCTCTTTCCTCACTTTACCGGGGAATGTTCCACCCCAAACGCGAAAGTCATAGTCAACAAACCTGAAGCTGCCTCGGCTATCGCGTTGTAGAAAAAGTCCAATCCTGATCTTAGAGTCTTTAACAAAGGGTCCTCCTACCGGGACTTTTCCGAAAAGATTGAGTTTAAGGCGATTAGTATTAATTTCTTCAACTGAGATGCTCTTCCATTTCACTTTGCTGCCAGAAAATTCACGAGCCACAGACAGGATCTGCGATTGGAAGCTGTACAACCTTGAAGAGACAAATTGGTAACTGAGATACCCTTGTTGTGCAACCTCAACTGCTCCTGAGCTATTGAAATGCTCAATCTTGGGAACTGAAGGAGATATTTGAGTATAAACACTGCCAAAAGCGGTAAGGGGAAAAGTTACTCCTAGGAGAATGGAACCAAGAATGACTTTGCCTTTCATGATTATCGTCCTGATTAACTGCTAAAGCTTTAAGGCTGTTTTGAACTAACCTGTTATTTAACAATCAGGGTCTAAGGCAAAATTTATAAAAACGATCTCGATTAATGAGCAAACCAGGAGGCTCTATCTGGAGGAAAAACATCTCATACCAAATCCGGGTTAACCACCCCCGTTTTGATAAAACCGCGAAACTTGCTCTGAGACGTTGCATGCAACGTCTCTACAGGGTGGGATATAACGGGGGTATCTGTGCCGGATTTGGTATCATACCAAATCTGGTATACATTGTTACACATTGTAACAGACGCGCCAACAGCCCTACGGGCATCCTTCGGCAGGCACGTCTCTACAGGGTTTCGCCTTCTTTCTCAAGAGTTAATACTTCTTTGTACCATAAGGACTAGTGCCATCAGGGAAGATGGCAAAAGCCAAATCAGCACCACTGAAATTGACTTCTGTTATATCCGCATCCCGCAGATTAGCATAACGCAAATTAGCATTAGTCAGATCGCTACCTGCTAGATTGGCCTCCAGCATGTGGGCACCAGTAAAAAAGGAACCAGTCAGATTCGCCTTCTCTAAAGAAGCACCTTTCAAGTCCGCATCCCGAAATTCAGTACTCTTAGCAGTCGCAGTACTTAAATCAGCTTCTACCAAGCTGGTATTGAGGAGAGTTGCACCACTGAGATCTGCACCTTGCAAGTCACTTTTGATAAAGTCAGCTCCATCTAAGTCAGTATTGGTCAAGTCGGCATCTTGGAGACGGACACCGGCCATTTTAGCATCTTTGAGTTTGCTATTTTTCAAATTAGCGCCCGAGAGGTCACTATTTCTAAAGTCTGCTCCCGTCAAATCTTGTTCGCTCAGATCAATATCCTGGAGGATACACCCTACACATCTCTTCGTTTTCAGAATCTTTTCAACACTGACGTTCTTTGCCTTGAGGGGTTGCAAAACATTTTTTACTTTTTCCAGAGGCTTGAAGACAAAGGGATTGCTGCTATCTTGCTCAGGGGCTCTAAGGACATATATTGGTATAGCCGTAGCAACCAATAGGGTAACAAAAATCAAGATTCCTTTTATGTTCATAGAAGAAAAAAATTCCTTTACACCGTGCTTTTTTACATTAATCAAACAATTAATTAAGTAACAAGAATAAAAGTTTAAAGTTTTGATAAAGTTGGAAAAAAAAATTTAACCACCAGGTTGTGAAAGTAGATTCCCTGGTGGTGAAAGTAGTGGCGTGGTACAGCTAATGAGTGTGGGACTGATACTAAATCCGGTATACACAAACCCGTTATACAGCAGTTTTCGCTGTTATGTGGTACACCTTTATCCCCCCAACCCCCCTTAGAAAGGGGGGCAGAAAAAGTCCCCCTTTCTAAGGGGGATTTAGGGGGATTTTTCTTACTGTACCTCATAACATCGCAAAGCGCTGTAACCCACCCTGTAGAGACGTTGCATGCAACGTCTCTACAGGGTTTCACCGTTTCTTCAAAACGGGGGTATCTAAACCGGATTTGGTATGAAGTCTAACTACTGTGTGGGACTGAAGTCCAACTACTGCTCATTACTCATTACTCATTATTCATTACTCATTACTCATTTTTAACTCATCGGTATCGAACAAGTCCAATTCAGGGATTCGAGATCCTCATCAAAACTGAATAACTTTAAATGATCAGGATTAGCCATCAGTTCCTTGGCGATCAAATACCCGGCAATTGTCCAACTTTGATATTTGCGTGCTTCTTTCCCAACTAGTCGGCCATTCTTGCCATCGTAGTATTCTGGCCATTGATCATCGCACAAGTGTTTCTCCGCTTGTTCGATTGCTCTTTGAGCTAGCTTGGTTCTACCTGTTTTCTGAGCTGCTGCTACTAAAGGCCAAAGCAATACTGGCCAATTACCCCCATTATGATAAGACCAGGGGACATTTTTGGGATCGCAACCGGTGATAATTTTCCACTCTAGACCTTCGACTGCGGGAAAACAGATTTTCATCGGCATACTCCCGATCAAATCATCCCATCGTTGTTCGATGAGATCCATAATCGAGTCGGATTCTTGATCACTAGCTAAAGAACTAATGATTGCTAGTAAGTTGCCTTGGGTAAAGAAGCGAAAATCCATCCGCGCTGGTCCGAGATTCCCTGCGAGATAACCTCCTGTATCTGGCATCCATTCCGTTAACCAGTAGGGAATAGACTCGGGATAAATATTAAATTTATTGACTGCTGTCCTGCCGAATTCTTCCCCTCGAAAGCGATAGATATCGTTCAAGCGCTTCAAATCTAACCAATAATACTCCCGAATATGGAAATTGAGGGTATTCAAGCGCTGAGTAATAAACTGATTGTACACTTCCCCTTGACGACCAGGGGCGAGTAATTCCCGCGATGCCCTCAAAGCAGCATAAAATAGAGATTGGATTTCTAGGGGATGACCATAAACTCCCATCCGACGGTCAACCATAAATGAGCCGTCTGGCACTAATAAGGTGGGAAACATGTCAAATCGATCTGCTAAGCACAGCTTGAGAATTTCAATAATTCCCCTTTGAAAGTCCGGTTGATGAGCCAAGTCCAGATCTCCAGTCGCTTTGACATAAGACCGCAAGAGGACAATCCACCAGAGGCTAGAATCGACTGGGGTAACTCTGCCGATGGCATGTTCCCCAAAATCTGCTGTTAAATATTGCTGGCCATGTTTATTTAATACCTTGAAGCTAGCTGGCATCAAACCTTGACCAGCATTAAAACAATCCATTTGCTTGGTCTCACTTTGGAGAGCCAAAGTCTCAATGAGGAAATTACGTACAATTTCTGTTTTACCATTGAACAGAAAGACAAAGGCCGAGGACATAAAATCCCGCACGAAGCAATGGTCGTAATTGAGCGCTTCTACATCTGGATCATGAGCTGCTACGGTCCCCACCGGACGTCCTTTGTAGTAAATAACGGCATCTTCTAGTGCCTGCCAAGCCTTGGTGAATAAATCCTGTTTGACTTGCATTAATTGCTCTGTCTCCTCTTTAAATCTGAGAAATATTTCCCTGTTCCCCCGTTATCGGCCTTTTTCTTCGATCGCGAATATTAGCCGCGATCGCAATTCGAGGCTAGCAATTATTCTTAGGTTTTAGTGATACAAAACTTTTTAATTGCTCTGATGCAATAAAGATGCATCCCTTATTATTGGCATTTTTTGCCCTCAATTGGGTAAAAAGCTAACTAACTTCATCAATTCTTTGATTTTGTGTTTATATATCTTAATATATCTTTACTTTTGTTGTTTGTTGTTTGTTGTTTGTTGTTTGTTGTTTGTTGTTTGTTATTTGTTGTTTGTTGTTTGTCATTGGTCAATGATCTTCTATCTCCCTTGTCTCCCTTGTCTCCCTTGTCTCCCTTGTCTCCCTTGTCTCCCTTGTCTCCCTTGTCTCCCTTGTCCCCCTTGTCTCCCTTGTCCCANTAGTAAACCAATGGCAGCAAGCACTCCCACCATCAGGGATTGGGAGAAAATGCGGTTCAAGGAAGGTCGGGAACAGTAAGAATGCATGAACGGATAATTCAGTATAATTGGAGTAACAGGTAAATCAAACCACTAGCCTAGGCTGGCAAAAATCACTTCTTGTACCAAGCTATACTAAGGGCTACTTGTTTTGAACTACTTTACGAAGCAAAAGTTCCTTGGATATTAAAGTAAGTGGGGAATTGGGAATTGGGAATTGGGAATTTCTCCCTTGTCTTCCTTGTCTCCCTTGTCTTCCTTGTCTCCCTTGTCTCCCTTGTCTTCCTTGTCTCCCTTGTCTCCCTTGTCTCCCTTGTCTCCCTTGTCTCCCTTGTCTCCCTTGTCTCCCTTGTCTTCCTTGTCTCCCTTGTCTCCCTTGTCTCTTACCTCCTGCCTCCTGTCTCCTGCCTCCTGCCTCCTGCCTTTCTTTCCCAGCGAAATAGCCAAACCATCAAGGCGACGACACCAACTTGTAGTGCTAGGTTGGGGAGAGCTGTAGTAACATCTTTGCCAGCGGCTAACTGGGCGAGGAAAATGAATGCACCCATCAAGCCTGAAGCACCGCAAGCAAGATAAATGAATTTTCTTAAACTCCGGTAGGGAGCTTTTGCCTCAGCTTTGAGGCGTGCATATCTCTGGGGACTGAGCTTTCGGGGGTTGATTTGAGGATTGGTTGATTTGGCCATAAATTTTCATGGATGATTACTCATTTGCTATATTAGTAGGTTGATGCCGGTGTAGCTCAGTGGTAGAGCATTCGATTCGTAATCGAATGGCCAGCGGTTCAAATCCGCTCATCGGCTTTAGCTGAAGGCTGAAGGCTAAATGCTGAATGCTAAATGCTAATTTAATATCTTCTTTACGAGACTCCTTCAAAGATCAGGCTAACCTGTAGATGCAACCAACCGCATTATCAAGTTAAGTAAACTTTGCAAGGAGTTTTATGACACAACCCAGCTTCGGCGTAATTGGTTTAGCTGTTATGGGGGAAAACTTAGCCCTCAATGTGGAAAGTCGCGGTTTTCCCGTAGCAGTTTACAATCGTACCGCTGCTAAAACCGAAGAATTTATGAGTAAGCGTGCTCAGGATAAGCAGGTAACAGCTGCCTATTCCTTGGAAGAGTTTGTCAAAACCCTAGCACGTCCTCGCAAAATCTTGGTAATGGTGAAGGCAGGCAAACCAGTTGACGCAGTAATTGATCAACTTAAACCCTTGCTAGAGCCAGATGATATGATCATTGATGGTGGCAACTCTCTCTACGGCGATACAGAACGACGCACGCAAGATTTAGAAGCCACTGGACTAGGATTTGTGGGTATGGGAGTCAGTGGTGGTGAAGAAGGAGCTCTCAATGGTCCTAGTCTGATGCCGGGAGGCACTGATACTGCTTATCAAGAATTAGAGCCAATTTTGGTCAAAATTGCGGCTCAGGTGGATGATGGCCCTTGTGTTACCTACATCGGACCTGGTGGTGCTGGTCACTATGTCAAAATGGTACATAATGGTATCGAATACGGCGATATGCAGCTGATTGCTGAAGCCTATGACATACTGAAAAATGGCTTGGGACTTAACCACCAACAGCTCCATGAAGTATTTACTGAGTGGAATACTACTGATGAGCTCAATTCTTTTCTGATTGAAATCACTGCGGATATCTTTAAGTACATTGACCAAGATAGCAATCTGCCTCTAGTGGATTTGATTCTCGATTCTGCGGGACAAAAAGGTACTGGACGTTGGACAGTGGTGAGTTCCCTGGAATTGGGAGTTCCCATTCCTACCATGTATGCAGCAGTGAATGCTCGTGTTATCTCTTCTTATAAAGATGAGCGGATAGCAGCAGCTAAAGAGCTAACTGGTCCTGTCAGTAAATATGATGGAGATACCAAAGCCTTGATTGGCAAAGTGCGGGATGCTCTCTATTGTTCAAAAATGTGTTCCTATGCTCAGGGAATGGCTCTGTTGAGTAAAGCTTCAGAGGAGTTTAACTACAACCTGAATTTGGCAGAAACTGCTCGCATCTGGAAAGGTGGTTGCATTATTCGGGCTGGTTTCTTAGACAAGATTAAAAATGCCTTCAATGAAAATCCCAAGCTGCCTAACCTGTTATTAGCTCCTGAGTTTAAGCAAACTATTTTGGACCGACAGAATGCTTGGCGAGAGGTGCTAGCCACATCCAACCAACTAGGAATTCCGGTTCCTGCTTTTAGTGCTTCTTTAGATTACTTCGACAGCTACCGACGAGAGCGTCTACCCCAAAATATCACTCAAGCACAGCGGGATTACTTTGGTGCTCATACCTACGAAAGGGTAGATAAACCTCGGGGTGAGTTCTTCCACACAGAATGGATGTCTAATAGTTAGGGCTTGGGAGAATAAGTCGTAATTCTCGGTTGAGATAGGTGTTAGGTGTTAGGTGTTAGGTTTTAGGTGAGGTTTTAGGTTTTAGGTTTTAGGGATTTTCCTGGTGAAAGTGCAAGGATTTTGAGCCAAGAGAAGCAAAAACCTTGCACATATTTCACCTTAAAAAGCCTAAAATCATTTTATGGCAATGCTTTCACACTCATGTAGCAAACCCTAAATAAACGTGAAGTATCATTTTCTGGGTCTCTCTGTTGCCTGAGGAACTATCAAATGCGAAAGACCCGGAGTTCA
The DNA here is from genome assembly GCA_010672425.1 of Symploca sp. SIO2E6. Lineage (GTDB taxonomy): Bacteria > Cyanobacteriota > Cyanobacteriia > Cyanobacteriales > Coleofasciculaceae > Caldora. Next base: position 5,564 of record JAAHGR010000022.1, on the reverse strand, counting down.
CGCCTATCACAAGCATCTCGTATTGCTGCTACCTTCCGGTCCTGACAAGGTTTGAGCGTTGAGATTGCATGAATCCGAGCCACTGTTTACTATAACACTTCTAATGTTCATAATGCAAGAAGGCAGGAGGCAGCAAGGCAGGAGGCAGGAGGCTCCAACCCACCCCTAACCCCTCCAAGGAGGGGAACCGGAGGCTCCAAGGCAGTCCCCATGAAAAAATTTTTTTCACCACCATGCATGAAAATTCATCTCTCCGCGTCCCCGCGTCCCCGCGTCCCCGCGTCTATTTTTAGATTAGGAGGCAGCTAGCTATCTCTAGCTTCCTACACTCCCTACTCCTTTTGGTAATGCACTTCAATAACCGTATGGACATTACCCCGTGGGCTAAAATCCCCCTTAATAGTTACTTCTAAGGGTTCACAAATCTCTACAAAATCATCTAAAATCTGATTAACACTTTCTTCGTGAGAAATGTAGCGATCGCGGTAGCTATTAATATACAGTTTAAGCGCCTTTAACTCTACCACTCGCTGATCTGGGACGTAAGTAATGCAGATTGTAGCGAAATCTGGATAGCCAGAAAAGGGGCATTTACAGGTAAATTCTGGTAAGGTAATGTGGATCTGGTAGCGACGCCCTACCCGAGGATTAGGAAAGGTGATTAGCTTCCCTTCCGCAATCTCACGTTCACCATACTTGATTTCAGACATCTGTTGTTCAGATGATAGCTGTTGCTCAGCAAGGGATTGATTCATAATTGAAAATTGAAAATTGAGAATTGAGAATTGAGAATACGGGAAGAAGGATTTCAAAAATCTGGCTAATTTGATTCCCAGTCGGGACAATCCTCAGCTTCCCAACCATAGGGATGCATCCCACAGACCAACAAATTTCCCCCGTAAACTTGACCATGATAATGGCGGCAACCTACACAAGCAGAATTTTTCTCTGGGGTTGGCTCCATAGGACGAGTGAAAGTTGGCTCCGTTTCATCCCAGATATCTTCCCACTCATCTTCAAAGACAAAAAAGAGCTCGAAAATTACCTCAAACGTATCCTGGAAGTATTGCTCAATCTCCAGGCTAATAGTATTTTGTAGCTCATCGGCCAAAACATCCACTGCTTCAGTGACTTCAACGAAGAATTCATCTAGCATCTCAGGCACTGATTCTAGGATTTCGACAATACTTTTAGATAACTCTTCCATATGGGCAACTTAGGCAAGATTAAGGGGAGCTGGGGGAGCTGGGGAAGCTGAGGGAGTAAGATAAGTCCAAAAATTGGCATAATTTATTTATTGGAGTTTCCTTATCGAGCGATTAAGGAGCTTGAGACCAGATTTTGAACAAAAATCAACTACCAACAACAAACAACCAACAACAAACAACCAATAACAATATTAATTATTTGCGCTTCAAGCGACGCAATTCTTCCTGCATGGCTTCTACCTGCTTGCGCAGTTGATCTACATTCTGCTCATCCGGTGAGGAAGGATTTTCTTCATCATCAGAGATAATCTCAATCCGGCGTGGCTCAGCTGCAGTACTTTGCTCCGTCGATTGTGCTGGTTGCTGTTGAGCCTGTTGTACCATCTCATCAACCAGCTTACGCGCTTCCTCCGTTGTCAACTCGCCTTTCTCTACGAGTTCATCTACCAATTTTTGGGCTTGATCTCGTAGTTCTACCAGTGTTCCACCGGCTCTCTCCCCAGCATAAGTTGCGAGACCAACACCGAGGTAAAAAGCCTTTTGAACAATATTACCAAAACCGCTCATAAAAACTTTGGCTCCAATAATTACATACCTATTCTATCCTTCCAGGATGAAGAGGAAGCGCTAGGTGTTAGGTATTAGGAAGCATCGTCCGGCTTCCCCCTTTCAAAGGGGGACGGGAGGGGGATTAAAAGGGGTATGCGAGGGGGAGCAACAATGTATAGCATAGCAGAGCAAACTGCTGTATTCTGTTGGGTTTCACTTCGTTCCACCCAACCTACATTTTTAGTCGTGGTTTGTTAATTTCGGCTACACTGACATTGAAATGATGCTGAATTCCCCTAATGCAACTGCTTCCCCGTGATTTTCTGGCTCAACTGGCTCGTGAGTACGATTTGTCTCCTGAACAGGAAGAGGCTTTTGTAGTAAGGTTCAGTAGCAGGAAGAATGAATTATCGGTAGCTGAGTCTCTTCACATTTCTGATCAAGCTCTCCGTACTCGGATGAGCGGAGTTTACAAAAAGTTCAGCATCGGGGGTCGAGGACCTGGGAAAATTCGCAGGCTGCATGATTTACTGATCCAAAAGTACCAGCAATCTCATCCGATTCCTAATATTGCTGGTGATGATATAGATATTGATGCCTTGGTGCAGGAGGTAAGGGAGAAAATTCTACCTAGCATTCAAAAGCAGTGTGGTACGATGAAAGTGCTAGATATGACTCAGCCTATTGGTTTGCAAGACATTTACACTAATGTCAATATCCTGGAAAAAATTACTGGGCGTAGGCGGTTAGCTCTGAACGAACTGTTACAGAATTTTGATCCGAACTCAGAAGAGTTTGACCGTTGTGGGTTTGGTCAAATTACAGAAAGACGAGTACTGGGATTAGAGGTAGTTAAAAGATATGATAGGCTACTAGTTCTGGGAAAACCTGGAGCAGGAAAGACTACATTTCTCAAATATGTAGCTATCCAGTGTGCTAACTCGAAAATTCTGACAGAGCGAGTTCCAGTTTTTATTACCCTCAAGCAATTTGCCGAAACTGAAAACCAGCCAGCGTTAACCACCTACGTTAACCAAATTTTTACCGATTATGGTGTTACGGAAGCTCAAGCCATCGAAATCATTAATCGAGGTCAAGGATTAATTTTGCTAGATGGGTTAGATGAAGTGAAGGAAAAGGATAGCGATCGCATCTTAAATCAGATTCAACAGTTTACCCAGCAGTATGACACCAATTCCTTTGTTCTGACTTGCCGGATTGCCGCACAGGAATACACATTCGAGAAATTTACTGAAGTAGAGGTGGCTGATTTTGATAATCAGCAGATTCAGACTTTTGTCAGTAAGTGGTTTCGAGCTAAAGAATCAGACTTGGCTGACTACTTTATGGAGCAGCTAGAGAGAACTCAGCCGATTAAGGAGCTTGCCAGTAATCCTCTACTACTGACATTACTATGTATCGAGTTTGAAGATTCAGGAGCATTCCCCCCTAACCGTTCTGAATTGTACAGTCGCGCTATCCATACCCTGTTAAGAAAGTGGGATAATAAGCGGCGAATTGAGCGACAGCAGGTTTATCAAAAGTTGTCAGTACAGCGCAAGGAAGATTTACTCAGTGAAGTCGCCTTCACTACCTTTAAGCGGGGGGACTATTTTTTCAAGCAAAGGGATGTTGAGCAATATATCGCTGGCTATATTCGTAATTTACCTGATGCGAAAACTGATCCAGAGGCGTTGTTGCTGGATAGTGAAGCGGTACTAAAGTCGATTGAAGCACAGCACGGCTTGTTAGTGGAACGAGCTCGGGGAATTTATTCCTTTTCTCACCTAACCTTTCAAGAATATTTTACGGCTAGGGAAATTATCGCTAAAGCTGACTTGGAGGAGTTAGCCAATTGTGTTACTGAAAAACGCTGGCGTGAGGTTTTTTTGCTAACACCCGGTATGATGCGGGATGCTAGTAAACTAATGCAACTGATTAAGCAGAAAATTGATGGATTAGTGGCTAGTGATCAGAAAATTCAGCAGTTTTTGAGCTGGGTCAATCAAAAGTCTAGCTCTGTTGATGTTTCTTATAAACCAGCAGCCGTTAGAACTTTCTACCTATCCCTCTCTCTTGACCTCAAGCTAAATTTCTTCCTCGACCAAACCCTCTACCCATATCTCAACTTCTTCCTCGACATCGACCTAGACCTCGACCTCTTGCTTTGGCTCTATCTCGACCGAGCTCTCGACCTCTTCCTTGACTTTTTCCTTGACCTAGACCTCGACCTAGCTCTTGACCTAGACCTCGACCTAGCCGGAATTCTTGCACCAAAACTAAAACATTCACTCCAACAACTTCAAGACAAACTCCCCAACCCAGAAGAAGATAAAAAGCAATTCCAACAATGGTGGAAAGTTAACGGTAAAGCTTGGACTGAACAACTAAGAACCGTAATGATTGAGCATCGCAATATTGGTCATGATTGGCAGTTTAACAATCAGCAACAGAAACTCTTAGAGCAGTATTACCACGCTAATAAGTTACTAGTGGATTGCCTGAACAGCGATTGTTACGTGAGTCAAGAGGTGCGACAGAAGATTGAGAATACTTTGTTGTTACCGGCGGCTGATTAACGAGATAAGTGAATTTAGAATTCTGTGCAGTGTTACTAGCCTTGCTCTTTCATGCTACATTCATCTATAGGCGCACACCTTTTCCATTATCCATAACTTAGCAAAAAATAGCACCAAATACAAGCACCCTCGAAAATTATTTTGCTTCAAGCTGACAATACCGAAATCTGAGGCGATAGCGCAAGCTTGCTCTGCTCTTCAGATCGCATTTCACCTAAGCCATAAGATAAGCGCGATAAGATAAGCGATCGCTTAATATTGTAAATTATATCAAGTTCGGATAATTACTTATAATTCCCTTCTACCTTGCAACCTTCTTTCTTCCCTTGGAGCCTTCTGCCCTCTGCCCTGGAGCCTTGTTTTCACCAAAGTGTAAGTATTCTACCGAACTTGATACAGCAGTTGGCTCTGCTATGCGGTACATTGTTGATCCCCCTAAATCCCCCTTAATAAGGGGGACTTTTAGAAAAGTGTACTTCATTACAGCGCAAAGCGCTGTATTATGTAGTGTGTCCGTGTAGCGTCTGTGTAGTGCGAGCATCTTGCTCGCTAATATAGCAACCGCCAAGGCGATTAGGACAAGGGGATGGCAGCCCCTTGTTAGCTTGCCTTATCTGAGAATGTCTTAACCGCCCTGGCGACTGCTATACTACCAAAAACTAATTGCTCGCTAATACTACCAAAAACTAATTGCTCGCTAATACTACCAAAAACTAATTGCTCGCTAATACTACCAAAAACTAATTGCTCGCTAATACTACCAAAAACTAAAGGATAGCAGCTTCTATTCCTGAAGTCTACCGTCAGCAACAAGTAATCCATCAGTTGTTTTTAGCTGACTTATTCAGCAGACCCTATCTAAAGCTAGTGGCTGAAGGAACAGAACTATCCCTCGAACAAGTTCAACAACTTCAACAACAATCAGCTCACTCTTCCCAAAACTGAATTGGTCATTGGCCATTATTTCAATTCTCAATTTTCAATATGGTAAACAAATTATAAAATAAGCGCTAGTTTACTATTAGCATCCTTCATGACTCGTACCCCCTTTGATCAATTTTCCAAGCAACTGCTCGAAGAATTACTCAATCCCTTGGGAATTGTTGAGCGAAGTTTCGAGATCCCTGGTGAAGTTCGCCAAGCTGATGTCTACTTTGTTCCTAAACCTCAAACCACTACAACTCTCCCTAATCTGGGACTCCTGGGGCAAATAGCAACTATTCCCTGT